>JAQTTC010000026.1 GCA_028711005.1 Minisyncoccota bacterium | reverse complement strand
ATGGTTCCTATAAAAAACAAAGAACCGTCTTTTAATTTATTTTTTTTAGAATAAAAATATAATAATAAAAAGATTGCAAGATAGCCAAAAACTTCATAGAGTTGGGTCGAATGTCTTAATAAATTATCTCCTAAAGAAGGATTTTTTATTGCCCAAAATACATTAGTTGTTATTCCGTAGCAGCAACCTTCTAAGAAACAACCAATTCTACCAATAGAATGACCTAATAAAACTCCAAAAATAATTGCATCAAACCATTTTCCTGCTTCTTTTCTATTATCTTTCAAAAGTAAGATAAGAACCAAAAACCCTATAATAAATGCTCCTTGCCAGCTTAAACCTCCTTTCCAAAATTGTAGAATTCTTAATGGATCATTTTGGTAACGACTAAAATTTAAAAAAACATAAACGATTCGAGAACCAATAAAACCACCAATAATTGTAGCAACAATCAAATATTTAGCTTTGTTAAGATCAAGATTTTGTTTCTTAGCTTGCCAGAAAACAATAGCTCCTGCCGTAATAAAACTTAATATCATAAAAAACCAATATGATTCTACTGTGAAACTGCTAAATTGAAATAAAATGGGATGCATATTACTTGGCTTAATATAAAAATTAAGAGAAACAAATAAAATTTACGAAATCATAGGATTATATTAATTTTAGAACTAAAGTATTTAATAGAATATATATCCATTGTGTACTATTAAGAAAATAAATTCAAGATAGAAAAATTATAATATAGGACTTGACAAATATTTTCTATTTGCTATACTAATGATGCTGTCGCTTAGAGAAGCTTGCTTCAATAAGTGGCAGCATTTTTTTTATTCTATTTTTGTCCATTTTTCCAACTTGACAGGATAATTATAAAGATTTATAATAGCGGTAATTAACAAGTGTAACTTGAAAAATTAAATAATTAGAAAGGAGGTTAGAAATGAAGATAATTAGTTCGGATTTAAAGAAGTTTGATCACAGAGAAAATAGAAATATTAATAGTTTGAGTGATTCAATAATTTTAAGAAACGATACTTTGATTGTTGCAGATTATGATAGCTATATTGTCTATTCACCGTTTACCAAAATAATCACAAGAGTGTCTGAATTTCCTAATGAAGGAACGATTTTAGAAAATATTTTAAAGCAAAAAGGGTTTTTTAAATCGGTTCCAAATACTACGCGTCAATATACAGATTGGGATGGTTTTACATCATTTACACTTTTACTTACCAGAAAATGTAATCTACGTTGTATTTATTGCTATGCTTCTCCGTCGATGAGCGGTCCAAGTATACCCGATAATCTTGCAATTGATGCTGTTAATTGGTTTGTGCAACAAAATCAGGGACCAAAAATTAGAATAACTTTTCATGGAGGAGGCGAACCTACATTAGAACGACGTCTTATAAAAAAAGTGGTTAATCAGGTAAAAGAGATTCAGGGAAATTATCCAGCTCATTATTTAATTGTTACAAATGGTACCGTCAATAAAAATTTTTTGGACTGGATGATGGTTAATAATTTTGCTATTACTTTTTCTGTAGATGGGCCCCCAGAAATTCAAAACAGAAACCGTCCTTTTCATAATGGCTCACCGACGAGTGATGTCGTAGAAAGTAATATAAGATACTTAGTTGCCAGGAACTATCCAATAGGAATAAGACTTACATATTCCTCAAAAGATAATATTGTTCAAATAATCAAGTATTTTGGAGAATTAGGTATTAAAAGAATACATCTTGAACCACTTTTTCCATATGGACGTTATTATAAAAAAGTCAAATTTGGAAAGGATAGCAAGTATAATGTATTTTCACCAGGAATAAATGATTTATTAACAAAGTTTTTAATAGCAATGAATGTTTGTAAAAAATATGGAATAAAAATTTACAATGGACATATTATGCATTTTAATAGGGGAATTGGATATTTTTGTGGTGCTGCTAGTGGAAAGGCAATGCTTGTTACTCACGAAGGTTTGCTTTCAGGCTGTTTAGAGGTAGTTGACTCTAATGATAAAGATATAGAAACATTTAAAATTGGTAATTGGGTTCCAGCTCAAAAAAGCTTCAAAGTAGATATGAGTAAAATTGCTATTTTGCAAAAAAGACATGCTGATATTTTGCCTGAATGTAGAAATTGTTTTGCGAGATATACTTGTGCGGGTGGTTGTGCGGTTAAAGCGATAAGGGCAGGTCAGGGATTTTTTGGGAGAGATATATCTTATTGTGGTTTTACTCGTGCCTTTTTGCCAATTCTTATTAAGAAAATAGCTACAATTAGTGAAGTATAAATTAAAAGAGGAGGTGGCAATTATGTTACCGGATATTGTAATTTCAAATGCGATCACCCCAGAAGAACTAGCCTTAGGTAATTCAATTACAGGTTCTTGTCCAGGAGATGAATGTAATGATGATACGGGTGGTTGTTTACCAGCAGATGCAAGTTGTGGGCAAGATTGTTCTTGTCCGAGCGACAAATGATGATTTTTATCGTGATTAAAAATCGTCGTTAAAAGGTTAGATTATACAATATGATCTAACCTTTTTTTATCCATTTTAACCAATCTTTTTGGATTTCTTCTAACGATTTTTTAAATATTTGTAAGGAAATTTTATTCTGATTTTTTGCAGAATTTCTTAATTTTTTTAGAAAGAGAATTATTTTATTCCAGCCATATACTTTTACTATGTATTGAACGATACTTCCTGCTAAAGGATATAGGCTTCCGGGCAGATGATTGCTCCATGATTCCCAAGGGATATTAAAAGTTTCTTCAGAGATATCTAAAGAAAGGGCATGTTTTTTTTGATTAGTATTCGTTCCATTAAGATAAGTACATAAACCTTCTTGCCATAAACCATTGCCTGGTAAGTTTTTTGAATCATTAATTTTTCCAAGAAGGATATGAGTTAATTCATGTCCAGGAGATTGGTTAAGGTGGCCATGAATTTCTTTCATTTTTATAAAACAAATGGCAGGAGTAGTTCCAAGTTTTTTTCCTATTTCTATAGAAGGATAAAGAAAAAAATTTACTTTAGGCGGTTTTACTTTTAAGATTTTAGCATTTTTTTTATATGAATTAATTCTTTTTTTAAACCATTCATTATCAATCTTCAAATTAGGGTAGATAAAAAAAATTATGAGATCAAATTCTTTTTTGCCCCAGTTTTTATAAAAACCTTGCTTTTTAAGTTCTTTAATTTTGTTTTTTGTTTGAACTCTCCAATTTGACATATTTGTTTTTAATTATATCTCAAAATTATTTTAGCTTGTCAAAAGCGACAGTATTTTTTATTCATCTTTTTGTATAAAGAACAAATATTTTTTTGTTTGTTTTTAAGGTATTTGGACCAATGTGGAAGTATCTTTTTCTCGATTTTTCTTAAATGAGGATGGCCTATATTTTTTCTTCCTTCTTTAAAATATTTTCCTTTTTGATTTAGTCTTATTCTTAGCTCATTATCACTTATTAACTCAATTATGGCGTGAGAGAGATCGTTTTGAGGAATTTTATAATAATTAA
>JAQTTC010000025.1 GCA_028711005.1 Minisyncoccota bacterium | reverse complement strand
TAACAATATCGTCTTCAAAAAAAGTTGGTCTACTTGTTATTTTTCTTAATTCTTGAAAAGCCTTTTCTCCTTGGCCTTGTTTCATAAAATAACCAGTTCTAGAAATTCCTTTACTTACTAAATAAGGCTTAAAGACCCATTGAATTGTTGAAAAACTAACTGAACAAATAATTATAACTATCATTAGATAACTACCCATTTTTGAAGCATAATCTAAATAATTATTTGCTTTATTATTCTTTTCTATTGCTTTAGACGAATGTAAAGATACTATTTCTGAAAGTGATACTATAAATGCTAAAACTAAAAAGAACATTAAATAACTTTCATGAAAGTCAAAAAGAAAAATATTCTGAATAAAATAACCTGCCAAGCACCCACCTATTGCCAATGAAGGCAAAAACCATTCTTGTCTTTTTCTTAGTTGATTTAGAAAATAAAAAGCAATTCCAAAAATAGACAAATAAGATAAAAACCCAAAAATACCGTTAGTAGCTAAAACTTCCATTGGTTTATTATGAGCTCTATCAAAATAAAAGTCTTCAGGCAAATATTTTAAAACCTCTGGATTAAAATTCTGTACATAAGCAGCTTCGTAATTCTCCTGACCCCAGCCGAAAATTGGTTTTTGTAAAAAACTCTTCCAAGCTATTTCTGCTGAGAAAATGCGAGAAAGAGCTGTTGGGTCTGTTAGAGAAATCGAGGTAAATCTATTTAAAATTGAATTATTTTTTACAAAATCAGTATTTTTACCAATAAAGATGAGTGTGGAAAAAACTAAAATAATAATTAAAAAGATAGTTCCTATTTTTCTAAAAGGTAAAATATTTTTATCTTTTGAAAGAAAAATCATTGCTAAAACAACCAACACAATGCTTATCAAATAGCCTAACATCGCTCCTCTAGTTAAGGTTACAAAAATTAAAAAACTTTGTAGAAAAAAAATAATTAACCAATAATTGAATAGTTTCTTATTATAAGTATATTGACGAAAATAAAAATATAAAGCTAGAAAAGTATTAAAAAATAAATATGTAGCAAAAAAAGAAGGATTACCAGTATATCCAGTTAAACGACTACTAGTAATAGGAGCAATTAATTGTCCTAAATTTAAATATGGCAATAAAGCAAAAAAAGAATAAATCAAACTAATAAAAACTTGGGTTTTCAGAATTTTTTCTATCTCTAAAGATCTAAAAGTATTTGCTATCACAAAAAAGAAAGCAATAAAATACCAAATTCCTAACACCCCTTCCATTCTTTCATTCCCTGGAAAAAAACTATAATAAAAATCTACACCAAAAACTGCAGAAATGAATATAATTAGACCAAAAATAAGTATTGATTTGGTCAATAAAGGCAAAGAATTCAACAAATTAGAAATATATTTTTTAGAAGATTGCCTCTCAAATAACTGCAAAGACCAAATTATTAACATCAAGCCAACAATTATCCTAAAGATTGTTGCCTTGCCAATAATATAGGGAAAATAAGTTTGAGTATCAACAAAAAAAGGCGTTAATAAAGCCGCAATTGTAAGATAAAAAAGTATACTCTTAAAATTAATCTTCATAATAATCTTCTTATACCATTAACTTCTATAAAGTTTGATTTGCAGCTGACCTTGTTAAAGGTCCAAAATAACCAGTAGTAATTATTCCTTTAAATTTTTGATACCTTTGAACTGCTGCTTGGGTTAATGGTCCGAAATAACCGGTTACTAATTTTTCCGGATAAATATCATTTCCTAAATTAGATAAAAATTGCTGAAGACATTTTACTTCAGAAGAATTCATCCCATAATATAAATCTTGAGAAAAAATTGAACAACTAGCATTATCCTGATATGTTTTCCGCATCGCTAACTGAGTCTGCAAAAAAACTACCTGTCTTTTTAATTCATCAATTTTTTTTAATAATGCCTGAATAATCTCCCCTTCTTGTTGCATACTTGATTCAACATTTGATGCTTCCCAAGAATAATAATAATTTTTATTTTCTTCATTAAAAGAAGCAATAAAAGGAATAAAATAAATTGCTTTATTTTTAGTTCCCATATCTTCAATATATATCTCTTGAATATTTGTTCTAGAAAAATCAAGAAAACCTATAGTTTTTTCACCACCAACGCTTTCTATTATGTATGGAATTTTATCAATTGGTGTTTGCTCAGGAATTGTAAATTTTAATTTAATTATCCCAGAACCTCCTGAAATCTTTTGCCATTTTGCCTCCCAGTTTTTCATTGAATCAGTAACTGACAAAGAGCTCTTGCTTTTAGTTGGTAAATAATAAGTGTAAGGAAATAATGTAAAATCTTGTAAAAAAGTATTCTGATAACAATATTTTTCTCCTAAAGAACAGTCGTTAACGATATTTGCAATAATCCAATTCATAAAAACAATTGAAAAATCTTCAGAAAATCCTTTTTGTTTTAAAGCATAATTTAAAGCATCAACCCCACTTAAAGAAGAATTTAAAGAATCAACTAATATATCAACTCCATAAAAATCAACTAGATAATGAACAAATAAATTAATCTTAGCATAGTCATAACTACTATTATCCCAACTCAACAAAGAAACTTCATTTTCTCTTAAAAACTGCTGCAATCTGTTCCGTAGATTGCTTTCCTCCCATTCCCCCCCATATCCTAACAAAGTTTCTGTATATTCTGCTCTAGCCTCATTGAGCCACACCTCTTCTTTTGGGTTTTGATTTAAAGTAATTAAATGTAAAAACTCATGAGCAAGATGATAGCTTAAATTATTAAGAGATAATGATAAAATATTACTAGTGTTTAGATATATTATTTGCCCCATATTAGAATGCGGATAAAATTGGGTTGAATAATGATCCTCTGTTTTAATATAACCACCAATGATTGGTTCCATTTTATGCAAAACTACAATAATTCGTGAATTATTATCTATCCCTGGATTGTCTTCGTTACCAAAGACTTTTGTTAGGTTTGGATAAATCTTGTATTCAAATTCATTGGCTAAATTATAAAGTTTAGTATCTATTTCCTGTCGATTTCCAGAAGAAAGTTCCTTAAGCCATTCTTTATCAGCATAAAAATACAAATTATTTGTAATTTTTATAAGCTCTACTTCTACTGTTGTACGCCCAAATAAGTCATAATCAAATTGAACATTAAAAGAACGCTCTTGACCTAAGTAAACTTCTTGAGCAAAAGCCTCTTGTGAAGAATTGAATCCAATTAATAGAACAAAAAAAATTGTTCCTAGACAAAAATAGAATTTTAGTTTTTGAGATATCATTAAATACATATTATCAAAAAAAGAAAAAAAAAGAAATACAACAAATCAAAAACCGCCCAAAAGGGCGGTTTTTGCAACTACTAAACTTTTTAAGAATAGCAGTTAAACCCGCAAGGAAAGGTTAGATTTGTAACCACAAAGCTGGGGCTTTCAAAGAAGAAAGACCTGTTGTTTGTGTTGTAGTACTAGCCATGTTAGCAGTCGTTGACCATTTAATGTTTAGAATGCTTACATTGTAATAGCTAGCTATTG
>JAQTTC010000010.1 GCA_028711005.1 Minisyncoccota bacterium | reverse complement strand
GTGGAGGGAATGGAGGCACTATTCCATTACAACCTATCAGCAAGCTGACCAAGAAAAACAAAACTAAAAAATTCAATAACCTTTTCATTTTATCACCTCTTTTCTAAAATATTTTTTAAATTTTTAAAGTACAAACTAGTTATATTAATGACTTTTATTATAGTCTTTTAATAATTGTTATTGTTATTTTATCTTATATAATGTATTTTGTCAAGTTTTCACTCTACAAGCCTAATTATGAAAATAATTTAAAAATGAGTGCCATATGTGATTATTCTACTAAAAAACCACCTCTATAAAAGGTGGTTTTAGTAAGCTTGAACCTAGAAAAACATTCTCTTAATATAACATAAAAAACTAATATGGCTAATTTGCATTTATCTGCAAATTGATACCCCTGGTGGACCCGATCGGATTTGAACCGACAACCTCCTGTATGCAACACAGGCGCTCTGCCAATTAAGCTACGGGCCCAAATTAAAAGAACAGTTGTTTGTAGTGGGCACACTAGGGATCGAACCTAGGACCTCTATCTTATCAGGATAGCGTTCTACCACTGAACTATGTGCCCAAAGTTTTAATTTTCTTGACCTTGAGGAAATAATCTTTCTGCTTCAGAGATATCGAAATGTAAAGTTGATTCTTCTGGTGACAAGGGTTTTAATACCAAATTAATATTTTTTACTAGAAAAGTCAAACTGAAAAATATTAAAACTCCGCAAATTATAATAACCATTATACTCCCTCCTGTAAAAAGAAAATCTTTTTTAAATTTTTTAGAGCTAAATTTATTAGTCATACTTTTTTAATACTAACGAATATATATTCTCCCTAATATTTTAACATCATAGGAAGAACTACCATTTTCTGCTGCTTCAGTTTGAGTTAATTCAATTTGTTCTAAACGAGAAATATAATGCAAATTTTGAAATGCTTTTAACCATTTAAGAATAAATGTTTGTTCCCCAGAAAGAACTAAATTAAAACTATAACTTTGAGGCTCGTCGTCTTTTTCTGGATTTAAAGTACCAAATCTAAAACTTAAATCTAAATTATTTTGATTAGCTAAATTTTGTAAGATTTCTTCATATTTCACCATTTCAGTTTCAGTAGGTAAAGAATTTCTTAATTGATCCAAGTAAACCAAAGATTGTGCTTGTTGCTTTTCTAGCTCATGGATTCTAGTTAAAATAGCTTCTTGAGAAACTAATTCTTTTTGATAAATATTTATCTGGTCTACTTTTTTTAATATATCAGAACGAAAATAATAAAATAAGCCTCCTAAGACCAAAATTATAATAAAGGAAATAACTAAAACTCTAATTAATCTCTTTTTAAAATCTATCATTAAACTTTATTATATCTTAACATTTCTAAAAAAACAATAAAATAAAAAACTTGCCAAATAAAAAATAAAGGATAAAATATAAAAAACAATCTAAAATTTTAATTTTATGCCCCACCTAGAAGATAAAATTTATTTGAATGCTCTTAATATAGCTTTCGCTGATAACTTTCTTAAATTATTTTCCTTACTATCCTCAGGACAATCTTTAGAAGAAATTTGGAAAACACTGTATCTACCCCAAAGAATTGATCCTTTAAGAGAATGGAAACAATTAAAAGAAGAAAAAATTGATTTTATTCAAACCATTGATAAAAAATTTCCCCCTTTATTAAAAGAAATTAATTATGCTCCTTTTGGAATTTATATCAAAGGAGACATCCCAATTCAACAACCATTTATCGCCATCGTTGGCACCAGGAAAGTAAGCCCTTATGGTAAATTAGTAACAGAAAAAATTGTTCAAGAGTTAACAAAATATAATTTTGTAATTGTTAGTGGATTAGCAAACGGAGTCGACACTATCGCTCATAAAACCGCCTTAGAAAACAAAGGAAAAACAATTGCTATTCTTGGTTCTGGTATTAAAAATATTTTTCCTCTAACTAATAGAAAATTAGCTCAAGAAATAACAAAAAATGGTGCTTTAATTTCTGAATATTCATTAAGGGCTCCTGCCCTAAAACAATACTTTCCTTGGCGAAATAGAATAATCAGTGGACTCTGTTTAGCTACAATTGTAATTGAAGCTCCTGAAAAAAGCGGGGCTCTAATCACAGCAAGATTTGCTTTAGAGCAAAATCGAGAAATATTTGCCACTCCTGGTTCAATTTTTAACAAAAACTCTTCTGGCACTCACAATCTAATTAAACAAGGGGCAAAATTAGTTTCCCAAATTGAAGATATTTTAGAAGAGTTAAAACCAATAAAATTAATAAAAAATTCATGAGTTTAGTTATCGTAGAGTCACCAGCTAAAGCAAAAACAATTTCTAGTTTTTTAGGAAAAGATTTTGAAGTAGTTGCTTGCTATGGTCATATACGTGATTTACCTAAATCAAAGTTAGGTATTGATTTAGAAAATAATTTTACCCCCCAATACATTATTCCTGTTAAAGCTAGAAAAACTGTAAATCAATTAAAAAAACTTCGCAAAAAAAATAAAGATATTATTTTAGCTACTGATGAAGATCGGGAAGGAGAAGCTATCGCCTTTCATTTAACTGAAGCTCTTGATCTTCAAAAAGAAGTTACAAAAAGAATTGTTTTTCATGAAATAACTAAAACAGCAATTGAAGAAGCCCTTAAAAACCCTCGAAATATTAATTTAAATTTAGTAGATGCACAGCAAGCAAGAAGGATACTAGATCGACTTGTTGGGTATAAGCTATCTCCTTTTCTGTGGAAAAAAATATTCCGTGGATTATCTGCTGGAAGAGTCCAATCTCCTGCTTTAAGATTAATAGTCGAAAGAGAAAAAGAAAGAGAATCTTTTAAAGAAGAAAAATATTACACCATTATTGCTTCTTTAATAAAGCAAGACTTGAATAAAAAAGAAAAAAATAAACAAACAGAAAACAAAGCTATTGAAGCTGAGCTATATAAGATTAATGATAAGCCACTACCAAAACCCGGCATTAAATCTAAAGAAGAAGTTTCAAAAATCAAAAAAGATTTAGAAGATAAAAATGCCCTTATTTCAAATTTAGAAACAAAAAAAGTACAACGTCATTCAGCCGCTCCTTTTACCACTAGCACATTACAACAATCTTCTTGGCAAATACTTCATTTTTCTGCTAAAAAAACAATGTACCTAGCGCAGTCACTTTATGAAGGGAAAAACCTAGGAAAAGGTTCGGTAGGTTTAATTACATACATGAGAACAGATTCAATTAATATTTCTCCTGTAGCCTTAAAAGCTGCCCATAATTTTTTAAAAGATAATTTTGGATCAGAATATACATTAGCTCAACCAAGAATATTTAAAAAAAGATCTCGCCTAACTCAAGAAGCTCATGAAGCAATTCGTTGTACTGACCCTTTTTATACCCCTGAAAAAGTAAAAAAATATTTAACAAAAGACGAATTATCATTATACACCCTAATTTGGGCTAGGTTTCTAGCAAGTCAAATGCCATCAGCTATCTTAGAAAAAACCTCAATTACAACTGAATGCCAAACTGAAAAAAATAAATATTTATTTAGAAACAATTTTTATCATCTAGATTTTGATGGGTTTTTCCGTGTTTACCCTTATTCTAAACCATCAAATCTCCAAGAAAAACCTAACTTATCCCTTAACGAAGAAATGAAAGTTGTAAAAATTACTTCAAAAGAACATTTAACTCAACCGCCTCCTCGATATAACGACGCTTCTTTAGTAAAAACCTTAGAAAGCTTTGGTATTGGCAGACCTTCAACCTATGCTGCAATCATATCTGTTCTTGAACAAAGAGGATATGTTTCTAGGGACAAGGGAAAATCTTTCATTCCTACAGAAATTGGCACATTAGTTAATAATGTCTTAATAAAACATTTTCCCAACATTGTAGATTATAAATTTACATCTAAAATTGAAGAAAAATTAGATAATATTGCTGAAGGAAAATTAAATTGGACTGACACAGTAAAAGAATTTTATGAACCTTTTGCAACTAACTTAGAAAAAAAATATGAAGAAGTTTCAAAAGAAGACTTAGCTCCTGTTGTTGAGACTGATGAAATATGTCCAAAATGCGGTAGCAAATTAGTCCTAAAATTAGGCAGATTTGGTAAATTCCTTGCTTGCTCTAAATGGCCTGAATGCTCCTTCACTAAACCTATCAGCGACAATATATTAATGAAATGCCCTCAATGCGGTAAAGGAGATATTATTAAAAAAAGAAATAAAAGAGGTCAAATGTTTTATGCCTGCTCTCGTTGGCCTGAATGTGACTTTGCTTCATCTTATAAACCCACTGGTGAGAAGTGTCCTCTATGTGGCAAACCTCTTGTAGAAACAAAGACAAAAATTAAATGCTCTAATCGCAACTGTAATTATGAAAAAATTAAAAAAGAAAATAATTCAGAGCCTGAATAGTACTCTTGCTGAAAAAGAAATATATTTACTAGAAAAATCTTTTGATTTTGCAGAGCAAGCCCATTCAGATCAAAAAAGACAAACCGGAGAATTATTTATTAATCACCCTTTAAGAGTGGCTTTAACTATCAGTCAAATGAAATTAGGCGTTAACGCTGTTATCGCTAGCGTTCTTCATGATGTTGCTGAAGATTGCCAAGTCCCTATCTCAAAAATTAAAAATGAATTTAATGAGGAAGTTGCTTTTTTAGTTAGTGGCTTGACTAAAGTAAATAAAATAAAATATAAAGAACAAGAAGACACTATTACAGAAAAAGAAAATTTTAGAAACATGATCTTAGCAATGGCCAAAGATCTAAGAATTATTATTATTAAATTAGCTGATCGTTTAGACAATATGAAGACCTTGTGGTCATTAAGCCCTCAAAAACAAATTAAAAAATCATTAGAAACACTAGAAATCCTTGCTCCTTTAGCTTACAGACTCGGAATGACTGATATTGCTTCCCAATTAGAAGACCTTGCTTTTCCTTATGTTTTTCCTGAAGAATATAAGTTAACTCGCAAAATCTTGGGCAAAAGAAGAGAGGAACAAAAAAATTATTTAAATGAATTAGTACCATTAACAAGAGAAAAATTAGAAGAAAATAATTTACATCCAAAAGAAATAAAATTTCGTACTAAACATTTATACAGTGTCTGGCGAAAGCTACAAAAAGAAGAAATGGATATTAGAAGAATTCATGATTTAGTCGCCATGAGAATAATTATGAATAATATCGAAGAATGCTATGCTGCCCTAGGATTTATACACCAAATGTGGAAACCTGTTCCTGGTCGTTTTAAAGATTATATCGCCCTCCCTAAGCCCAATGGATACCAAAGTCTTCATACCACTGTTTTTGCTAAAGATGGACATATTGTAGAAATCCAAATTAGAACACCTCAAATGGATGAAGAAGCTGAATGGGGTATTGCCGCTCATTGGATTTATAGCTCACTAAAAAAAACTGATGGATATAAAAAAAGGAAGAAGAAATTCTCTCCTCCTAAAAATTTTTATTGGATTAATCAATTGAGACAATGGCAAAAAACTTTTTATAAATCTGAAAAATTTTTAGATGCCTTAAAAGTAGATTTTTTTAAAGATAGAATATTCGTTCTTACTCCAAAGGGTGATATCATTGATCTTCCTGATGGTGCTACTCCAATTGATTTTGCTTATCAAATTCATACCGATATAGGAAATCAAGCAGCTGGAGCCCAAGCTAATGGAAAATTAGTTCCTCTAAGCTATAAATTAAAATCTGGGGAAGTAGTGGAAATTGTAGTCAAGAAAAAAAAGAAACCTTCCTCTTCTTGGTTAGAATTTGTAAAAATGAATGAAACTCGTAAAAGAATCCAGGATGCTTTAAAGGGGAAAGATTTTGTTTAAAATTTTATCTAAGTCTTGCTGAGAGAAAAACTTAATTTCAATTGCTCCCTGATTCCCCTTTTTTTTAATAAGAACGGGAGTTTGCAAAAGATCCTCTAGTTTTTCTTTTAATTCTAAATCCTGAGGATCCAAAGAGAGATTACGTCTTCTTCCTGTTGAATCTTTCTTTGTATTAAGATTTAAATAATGTTGAGCCAATTCTAATGCTTCACGCCCTGAAAGATTTTTAGCTAAAATCTCTCTTAAAAAGATTCTTCTTCTCTCCGAGTTATTAAACAAAAGAATTGCTCTAGCATGACCTTCATTAATTCTTCCTTGCTCTAAAGCCACTTGTGTTTCATGAGATAATTGTAATAAACGCAAAATATTTGCTATTGATTCCCTACTTTTTCCTATTCTCTCTGCTAAAGATTGCTGGGTTAAACCAAAATCATTAATTAAACGAGCAAAAGCTCTTGCCTTAGAAATTGGTGTTAAATCTTCTCGTTGAATGTTTTCTATTAAGGCTAACTCTAGTTTTTTTTGTTCCTCAATTGGCTTTCTAATAATAACAGGAACTGTTGGCAAACCTAAACTTTTTGCTGCCATTAGCCTTCTTTCTCCTGCAATTAATTCATACTCAACTTCTGCTCCTGCTATTGTGTCTTTTTCTGTTCTAACAACAACTAAGGGCTCTAAAATTCCATATTCTCTAATAGAATCAGCTAATTCCTTAATGGTTTCTTCTGAAAAGATTTTTCGAGGTTGCTGAGAATTAGATTTTATTTTTTCTGTTTCAATATTAAAAATCTTTTCTTCTAAAAGATTTTTTTTAATTCCAGAAAGCCTTTCTTCTTCTTCTTTATTCATTTCTGTTCCCGTTTCTTTTTCTACTTCTAGAAAACTATCTGGTTTCTTTAAATCTTCATTTGAACGATTTGGCTGAAAATCTTTTTGAAATTCTTGTTTTATAGAATTTACAGGAGATACCATCTCTTGAGAAAAATTAGAAAAACTATTATTAATTTTTTCACTAATTTTTTCCTCTAATGCGTCGTCGTCTATTTCTTTAGAATCGCTATCACTAAAAAAGCTATCGTTTTTTATAGACTGATTCGAAGACTGACTTCTTGGAGGAACTAAAGCACTCATTCCTTGTCCTAAAAAATTTTGTTCTTCCATAGGAATTTAATTATTATCTTTTAAATTATTGTTGGAAAATTCTACTTTTTGAATTAATTCTTTGGCTAATTGTTGATAAGCTCGAGCTCCTTCAGAATAAGGATTGTATTGAATAATTGGCTTTCCAAAACTAGGTGCCTCAGCTAAACTGATATTTCTTGGAATTGTTATATCAAAAACATAACCAGGAAAATTTCTCCTAAGATGTTTAGCAACCATCCTGTCTAATCTATTCCTTTTGTCATATAAAGTCAAAATTGCTCCTAATATATGTAAATCTTTTTCTAAATTTCTTCTAATCAAGTCTATTGTGGTTATTAATTGAGACAAACCTTCCAAAGCATAATATTCTGCCTGAATAGGAATTAAAACTTGATTTGCAGCAACTAAACCATTTATTGTTAAAACACCTAAAGAAGGAGGTAAATCAATCAAGATATAGTTATAATACTGAGCAATTGAAGAAAGAATTTGAGCTAATCTAAATTCTTTATTGTCAAAATGATTTAATTCTACTTGAGCACCAATTAGATCAGGTGAAGCTGGCAAAAGATGAAGACCAAAGACAGAAGTTTTATAGATAGTCTCTTGGGGAGAATCATTTAAAACTAAAGTATTATAAACTGTTTTTTTTAATTTTTTATAATCAAACCCTAAACCAGACGTTGTATTAGACTGAGCATCAAAATCTACTAATAAAACTTTTCTACCAAAAGCAGCTAGATAAGCTCCTAAACTTATCGTTGTTGTAGTCTTACCAACTCCTCCTTTCTGATTACAAATAGCAATAATTTCTGACATAAAAATATGATTATGAAACTTAATATTTATTATACAATAAATTAATAATTTTTTCTATTTATTTCTATAAAGGTTGAATATTAGATACTATATAATGTATACTAAAATTAGAAACCTCCTTGCGTTGCTTAAAAATATATTATTTCTCACCTTACCCAAAATGAGGGGATGTGCTGGAATTTGGTAGACAGTGCAGTCTCAAAAACTGCTGGCCGTAAGGCCGTAAGGGTTCAAATCCCTTCATCCCCACTTATTAGCCTCATCGTTTATGCCTCAACGCAAATTACCAGAAAAAAATTTTAATTGGACACCTAAGTTAGCCTATATTATTGGCTTGTTAACTACTGATGGAAATTTGAGTAAAGACAATCGACATATAATCATGAGGTCCTCAGATATTCAATTATTAAAGACATTTAAAAAATGCCTTAAATTGAAAACTAAGATTGTTCAATCTAAAAATGATACTTTGGCACAAAAACCATGTTACAGAATACAATTTAGTAATGTTCAGTTTTACAAATGGCTTTTAAAAATAGGACTGTTTCCGAATAAAACTTATACAATAAAATCTTTAGATATCCCTCGTCAATATTTTAGAGATTTTTTAAGAGGGCATTTAGATGGCGATGGTTCAATCACAACTTATAAAGATTATTATAATACTTTTAAAAATCCTGCGTATATTTATGATCGCTTGTTTGTAACTTTTATCTCAGCTAGCGAAAAACATATAAGATGGATTAGAAACGATATCTTTAGATCGATCTCAATAAAAGGTCATTTATGGAAAAGCAAGCCTCAACCACCTCACAAAGTTAGCATTTGGGAAATAAAATATGCCAAAAAAGAATCTATTAAATTACTTCATTGGATTTATTATAAAAAGAATCTTCCTTGTCTTAAGAGAAAAAAAATAATTGCCGATAAAATATTAATACTATTATCTCGCCAAAAAAGAAAAAAATATACAAAACAAAAAGAGCGATAATCTATTTAATCTTCGTTTATTAATTACACAACTAAATTTCTATCTAGGGATATTAAAAAAACGCGGGCAACTCCCGTGTTTTAGGTTATAAAAAAAATGCTGCCACCTTTGGCAAGCCAAAAATGACAGCATCCCTATTATAGCAAATGGAAAATATTTGTCAAGCCTTTTAATTCCTTTTTGTTATAGACAATACTTCCTCTATACCTACCTCTCCTTCTAGTGCTTTTATTATTCCGTCTTGTTGCAAAGTAATCATTCCCTGTCTTTTCGCTTCGGCAGAGAGTTTTTCTTGAGAAGGTTGAGATAAAATTAATTGCTCTAGTTCAGGAGTCATTTTTAATATCTCAAATATCCCAACTCTTCCTAAATAACCTTTATCATTACAAGTAGCGCAACCTTTAGACTTATAAACATAATATGGTTTTTGATAGGGTAACTTTTCTCTTTCTTCTTTTGGTAAAGACATTAATGTTTCTTCAATTATTTTTTGCTCCTTTTCTGAAGCAAGAACTCTTTTTTTACAATCAGGACACAACCTTCTAGCAAGTCTTTGAGCAATTATCAAGTTTAAAGAAGAAGGAAGTAAGAAAGGATCGATCCCTAAATCTATTAATCGGGGAATAACACCAATAGCATTATTAGTATGTAAGGTTGATAGCACCAAATGACCAGTTAAAGCAGAATGAGTTGCTAATTCTGCTGTTTCATTATCTCGAATTTCTCCCACCATTATAATATCTGGATCTTGACGAACAATATGACGAAGCCCACGTGCAAAAGTATAACCAATTTCAGGAAGTACTTGAGATTGATTCATTCCTTCCATTGTATATTCTACTGGATCTTCTAAGCTAACGATGTTAACTTTATCCTGATTTAAAACCTGCATAATAGCATAAAGCGTTGTTGTTTTACCTGACCCAGTAGGTCCAGTTATAAGAATCATTCCATAAGGTTTTAAAATTTCCTTTTTTAATATATCTAAATTTTTCCCTTCTAAACCTAACTCATGAATACTTTTTAATCCAACACTTGGATCTAAAATTCTAATAGCTATTTTCTCACCAAGAGCTGTAGGAAAAGTAGAAATTCTAAAATCTATTTCTTTCTCATCAATAGCAGAAAAAAAACGTCCATCCTGAGGCAGTCGAGTTTCATCAATTTTTAAATTAGCCATTATCTTAACTCGACTGGTAATAGCAGAATGAACTGCTAAAGGTAAAGTTAAAGTTGTGGTTAAATTTCCATCAACTCGAAAACGCACTCTTAATTTATTTCTCTCTGGTTCAATGTGAATATCTGAAGCTCTTGAACGAACAGCATATTTTAAAATAGAAGCAAAGAGCCTAATAATAGGAGCTTCCTCAGCAACTGTTCCAGCAGTAGATTCTAAATCTATTAATTTAAAAGGAGATTTCTTTTTTTGAACCCCGGTGAATCTTCTTTGAAAATCTTCTAATAGTTTGTTAAATTCTTCAGTAAATGTTTGGTATTGTTTTAAAATATTTCTTAAATCAGAGGGGGTGATAATAAAAACTCGTATTTTCAAATTCAAACGACTAATTATAAATTTTAAAGTTTCTTGAGCTTTAGGGTTATTTGGATAAACCATGCCTACGTCTAAAACACCATCGTTTTTATTAAATGCAATAAAGCCATAATGACGAGCTGTATCTTCTGGAATTAGATTTAAAATACTTTGAGGAATAACTTCGTCTTTAGAAAACTCTTTAATTGGCAATTTAAAAAGCTCGCCTTTAATTTGGGCGAGAATTTTTTCATCTACTAAATTCTTTTCATAAAGAATCTCTTCAACGCTTCTATCTAACCCTTTGGCTTCCTGTAAAAGATTAGCTGCATCTGCTTGCTTTATTAAACCTTTTTGAATAAGAGCGGAAAGAAATAATTCTTCTTGAATCATACCAATGTGATTAAAATTAAATCAAGATAAAACTTCTCTTAGAATGATTGAAAAGGATTGGCGCGACCTAAATCAGGAATTTCTAATGGCCAAACTATATGAGAAGTTAATGTTTTAAAAACTGAGTGATCAAAAACTCTGCCAATATTTAATTCTGCATAAATTAATTCTTGCGAAGCATCGGGAAGCAAATCTGAGATGCTTGGCTTTTGAAAAATTTCAATTGGTTTCAAAAAATTCCATCCTAACCAACCCAAGATAGCAAGAACTACAATTATCAATAGAATTGTTCCTAGCTTGCTTTGCTTTTGTTGTTTAATTTCTATGGCCATATTTAATAATGTAAAATAAAAAGATTAATATTTAAAAATTATTAGACAGAAAATATGTATGCAAAGTAACATTAAACTCCATGATTAATTGCTTACTTTGGCTGCTAGCAGGCCTTATGTTCACTCTCACTAGATCAATCAATCGTAATTCTTTTTCTATCTCATTTAACCAATTTTTAAAATCCTCATAGCTAGAAGAAAATCTTACCCTTATCTCTAAATAATCTTGATCATCTTTTATTCCTTCTGTAAAACTTAATCCAGAAAAAGAAATTTTAGTATTTTTAGCAATAACATCTAAGATAGCCAGAACTTGAGCAGTTTGCGGATTATCAGGCAAGGCAATATGGATATCATTTACTTGATCTCCTAAACTTTGATAGCTTTGAATTAAAGATTCTGATTTTATTTTATATTCTTGAAGCAAAAGAATCTTTTCTTTTTCTTCTTTAATTTCTAAAGATAATCTTTTTGATTCATTTATGGTAGGTTGAATAAAGCTAGCAAATATAAAAACAGTAGCTGCTAACAAAAAGGTAATTGCTAAAATAGCAAGATTTTGTTTACTGGTTTCCGTCATCTATTTGATATTTTAATATATTTGGTTGAACGTATATATCTAAAGAAAAAGTAGCCTGATTTTCTTTATTAAGTTGCATTTCTTTTACTGCTACAGCTTTAATTTTTTCTGGATTATTTACTAGCCCACTAACAGCTTCGCTCAAAACTGCTTGATTTTCAGCTACACCACTTAAACTAATTAAATTTTTATCAGTAGAGAAATCTAAACTATTATATGAAACTTTTGGATGCGTTAATTCTTCTAATGATTTTAAAACTTCTGAAAAATAAATATGATTTGCAAATAGTTTAGTTAAAATATTTAACTTTTTTTCAAAAAGAATAACTTCTTTTTCATCTTCTAGGGCAAAGCTATCTCTTAAACTCTGAAATTCAAGAGTTAGAATATTTAATTTTTCTTCTTGTTTTTGATTCCAATAATCAAGACCAAAATAAGTTCCAATTGCTAAAAGAAAAATTATAACAACAAAAGTAAAAAGACCTTTTGGCCAAGAAGAAGGAAGTTGTTTTGATTTAAGAGATTCTAAGTCAAATTTGTTTGCCATATGTATTTATTTTAACTCTTTTTATTAAAAAAGCAAGAAACAATCTCTTAATATTATATCTCTTTAAAAACCACAGCACAAGCACTTGTCAAACTTGGTCCGATGTCTTTAATAATTGGGGACAAATTTGGATTATAAGTAACAAGCCCAGAATTAAATGGATCATTTTTTACTACTGGCAATGACATTTGTTGAGAATAATAATCCTCTAAGCCTTGTAGATTAGAACCACCTCCTGTAAGAATTATTTTTTCTACCTGTATTTTAGTTCTTAAATAATAATTATTGATTGCTTTTTCTGTTTCTCTTTTGATAACATCCATTAAAGGAGCTAATAAATTTAAAATTTTCACTTCACCTCGAGATTGAATGTTTAACCCAGAAGCTCTTTTAAACTCTTCTGCTCTTATTGGATTAATCCCTAAACCGCTACTAATAACTTGTGTAAAATCTCCTCCAGCAGTATCTATATTATGGCTTGTTCTTAAACTACCTTTATCTATTATACTTATTGAAGTACTTCTACCGCCAATATCAACTAAAGCTATTGCTTTTTTCTCTTTTTTTCCAAATAAACGAGCAATGGCTATATTTTCTAATTCCAATCCTTTTAAACTTATCTTTGCTAATTCTGCACTATGAACATATCTTTGGATTGTATCAGTTGGCACTGCCATTAAAAGAACAATAACTTTACCACTCACTCTCTCTATAACTTGCCAATCTAAAGTTGTTTCTTGAAGCGGCATAGGAACATATTGACCAGCTTGGAATTTAACTGCTTTAGCAATTTCTTTATCTGGCATTTCAGGAAATTCCATCAAAGAAACAAAACCAGAAAAACTTGGAAGAGCCATAAAAGCCCCTTGGTGTTGTGTTTTTGACTTTTCTATTAATTCCTTTAAAAGTAAAGCCGTACTTTCTTCTAATAATTTAAAATTATTAGTTTGAATAGCATCATTAACTCTTTCTAAATGACCATACTTTTCTAAAATTCCATAATTTGTTAGTTCCATTCTATTCTTAGTCTTACGCAATTCTACTAATTTAATGGAAGTTGTTCCAATGTCTATCCCTAAAAAAAGATTTTGTTTAAATAATCTAAAAATCATATATTTTCTTTTTAATATCTACATTATATAATATATTATATATTTTACCAAATACAAATACATATTTATATTTTAATTACTATGCCCTACCGTTTTTTTAATTTCTTAATTCTAATTTGGAATTTTTTTCTTGAAACAATATTCCCCTGGCAATGCTGTTTTTGTAAAGAAGAAACTCACCACTATCCTCTATGTCAAACTTGCAAAAACAATATTCCAATAAATTCTTTCTTTATTTGCCCAACTCGCAAAAAAAGAATATTTAATTTTTCTAAAGATTGCTGTTTAAATAAAAAACCTCTTTATGCTTTAGGAATTACATCTTCTTATAAAAATCCCGTTTTAAAAAAAGCCATTCATCTATTCAAATATCAACAAATTATTTCCTTACAAAAACCTCTAGCAGATTTAATGATTAAATTTTTAGAAAAGACAAAATTATATTCAATAACAAAAAAAGAAAATTTTTTACTCATTCCTATTCCTCTCCATGATAAAAAGAAAAAGAAAAGAGGGTTTAATCAATCAGAATTATTAACCAAAAACATTGCCTTGCATTTTTCCTTAAATTATAATCTTGAAATTTTAATTAGAATCAAAAATAATCCTCCACAAGCAAAGATTACTGACATTAATGAAAGAGAAAAAAATGTAAAAGATATCTTTAGAATACCCCCAACCAAAACAACTTTTATTAAAAATAAATGGATTATTCTTATTGATGATGTTTATACTTCTGGAGCAACAATGCAAGAAGCAGCAAAAGTTTTAAAAAAATATGGACCGAAAAAAATTATCGGCTTAGTTCTAGCTAAAGGATAAATTTTAACTAACTATATCTTTGCGAAGGAATATAGGGGCTGGTTTTTTATTAATTAAAATGTACTTTTCAATTTCTTTGCTTGTTTGAGGTAAAATTGGCTCTAACATTTTAGCAATGACCGAAAGTTCTTTTACATATTGAGTTATTAATTTTCTTGCCCTTTCAATATCGTCTTTAACAAGATTAAAGGCTTTGTCTTCGTTAATTGCTTTATCAAGGCTTGAAATTTTTTTCCAGATATAATCACAGGCTAAATCTATTCTAAAAGCTGATAAATTTTCATGCCATTCTTCTGGCAAATTTTCTTGAGAAATCTCAACTGGCTGTAAAAGATTTTTTTCTGCCATCATTAAAACACGAGAGGCAAGATTGCCTAAACCATTTACTAAATTAGCATTATATATTTCATGGAATGATTCATAGGTGACAGGAGAGCCATCCCAAGGGTGAATGTGATGAACAACATAATAACGAAAAGCATCAATGCCGTAATGAGATATAAGCTTTATTGGATCTATAGTATTTCCTAATGTTTTTGACATCTTAATGCCACTAGCACCCGTTACAAAACCATTAACAACTATTTGGTAACTGTTAGGTAAGCCTGCTGCCATAAGTATTGCCTGCCACATCGCTGCTTGCTGTCGTAAATTATCTTGCCCACAATATTGAGTTGGCATACCATTTATCCAAAATTTATTAAACTTAGTCGTATCTTCTGGCCAACCAAGAGTCGTTATATAATTAGCTAAAGCATCAAACCAAACATACATTACATGATCTTTATCTCCTGGTACTGGTACCCCCCATGGCATTTTTTTCTTTAAACGAGAGATAGAGAAGTCACGCAAACCATTAGAAACAAAAGATCTAATTTCATTCATCCTTGACTCTGGTAAAACAAAGTCAGGTTGATTATTATAAAAATCTTCTAATTTTTTTTGAAAAGCAGAAAACTTAAAAAAATAATTTTCTTCTTCAATTTCAATAATATCTAAATTTGGATGTTCAGGGCACCTATTATTAACTAACTCTGAATCAGTTTTTTCAAGCTCACAACCAACACAATATTTAGTTTTATAATTTGATTTATAAATAAATCCATTTTTAGAAACAATCTCCCAAAGTTTTTGAGCCCCTGCTATATGATGAGATTCTGTAGTACGAATAAAATGAATATCTTCTAAAATATTAAGTTCTTTTAATAAATCCTTGAATTTTTGAGCATTTTTATTTATATAATCTTCAATCTTTATATTCTCTTTTATTGCTGCATTCCATATTTTTTGACCATGCTCATCAGTCCCAGTATTAAAAAACACATCAAAACCAAGCATCTTCTTGTATCTTGCAATAATATCAGCCCGAACAAACTCTAAAGCATGACCAAGATGAGGCTCAGCATTAACATAAGGCAAAGTGGTAGTGATGTAAAAACTTTTTTTCATTTTAAAATATTACAATTAAAGATAGTAGCGGTATATATTGAATATAGACAGAGCTATATTTACTTAATCACAAATTATCTTTTCCATCTAAAAATAAATATAAATTAGTAACCGAACACCGAGCTACAGTGAAGCAAGTAAATCCTTGAAATCCTGACTGGCGGAGGAGGTGAGATTCGAACTCACGTGCCTCTTGCGAGAACAGCGGTTTTCGAGACCGCCCCGTTATGACCACTTCGGTACTCCTCCGGGTAAGATTTTTAATTTTAAATTTTTAAGCAAATA
>JAQTTC010000009.1 GCA_028711005.1 Minisyncoccota bacterium | reverse complement strand
AATCTTGAGTGGAGCACAGAAGAAAAAATGATAAAATTAGAAAAAATATTAAAAAAAGTTTGGTTTTTTATTGGAGGATGTATATTAATTTCTTTTCTTTTAAGTTGGTTGGTATTTGAAAAAGCAGCACCTAATTTTCCAGTAATTTTTCGCTCAAATGACTTTGGTATTAATTTTTTAGGTAATCGAAATTTACTTTGGGTGGTTCCTATCTTAGGAATGATTTTTATTGGGATTAATTTTTGGCTTTCTCAGTTGTTTCAAGATAATAGTAAATTTCATGAGAAAAACTTGAGTTGGCTGCTTTTTTTTGCTAATATAGGAATTGCTGTTTTGGTTCTTTTAATTAGTGTTCAAGTTTATGTTTTTAATCTGTAAAAGATTATTGAGTTAATTTTAATTTTAAATTTTATGCTTGCAGTTATTGAAACAGGAGGAAAACAATATCTTATTTCTCCTAAACAAAAAATAAAGATAGAAAAAATAAAAGGGATTAAAGAAGGAGAAGAAATGGTTTTTGATAAAGTCCTTCTTTTTATTGATGAGAAAGGAGAAGTCAAAATTGGTCAGCCTTATGTCTCTGGTATGAAAATTTCTGCAAAATGTGAAGAATTAGGGAAATCTAAAAAAGTGATTGTTTTTCGCTATCATTCAAAGACTCGATATAAAAAGAAAAAAGGTCATCGTCAACCTTTTATGAGAGTATCTATAAAAGAAACTAAATAAATAAAAAAAATGGTGCTACTAAGTCACCATTTTTTATTTTCTTCCTTCTAAGGCATTAACTAACGTTTCTGCATCAGCAAATTCCACTTCTCCTCCTTGAGGGAGGCCTCTTCCTAGCTTTGTTATCTTAATATTTGGATTAATTGTTTTTATGGCTTTTTCTATATAATAAGTGGTTAGATTTCCTTCAGAGTTAGGATTTAAAGCTAATATAATTTCTTTTACTTTTTTATTAGTTTTAATTCGTGTTAATAATTGCTTTATAGTTAATTTCTCTTTTCTAGATTCATCTATTTCTGAAATTAAACCACCTAAAACATGATAAAGACCTTTGTATTTATTAGTGTTTTCTATTGAAATTAAATCTGTTTCTTTTTCAACAACACAAATAACTGATTGATCTCTTTGGGAATCTTGGCAAATTTTACATAATTGATTTTCTTGTTTTGAAGAATCTTTTTCAGAGATAAAAAAGCAATTAGGGCAAATTTGAGTTTTAGAAAATAAATTGATAAAAGCATGATAAAAATCATGTTGAGTTTCTTTTTTTTGATGTAGTAGCCAAAAAGCCAAACGAGTTGTTTGGCGAGGCCCAATTCCAGGTAGTTTACTAAATACTTGGATGAAATCTTTTATTGGTTTTGGAAGTTCCACAAAATGTATTTTTAATAAATATTATTCTTCTGGTTCGTAAATATCTTCTTCTTTTTCTAAGTTACGAAAACTTGCTAATTGTTCATTAAAGAAAAGATTGACAACTCCTAATGGACCATTTCTGTGTTTAGCAATCCTAATTTCAGCAATATTTTGTTTATCAGTTTCTTCTTTATAACGATCTTCACGATAAACAAACATTACAACATCAGCATCTTGTTCTAAACTTCCAGTTTCTCTTAAGTCAGAAAGACGGGGGATACAAAGAGGGCCTCTTTGTTCTACAGCTCGAGATAATTGAGAAAGAGCAACTACAGGAACATTTAATTCTCTGGCCAATGCTTTAAGAGATCTTGATATTTCAGAATATTGCTGAACAGTGCTTTCTCGAGACAGAGACGGAGCAATTAATTGAATGTAGTCGATGACAATCATTCCTAAGTCAACTTGAGCTTGAAGACGGCGAGCCATTGTTCTTATTTGCATTACTGTTGGTGAAGGAATGTCATCAATAAATATTGGTGCTTCAGCTAATCTTGATAAAGCATCTTGAATCAAATTAAAATCATTAGTTTCTCCTTCGGTTGAAAGCATCCCAGTTCGTATTTTCCATAGATCAACAGTTGATTCAGCAGAAATTATTCTATCAACTACTTGTTCTTTTGACATCTCTAAGCTAAATATTCCGACTGGAGCTTTCTCTTTTAAAGCAGCATGACGGGCAATATCTAAAGCAAAAGAAGTTTTACCTAGTGAAGGCCGGCCGCCAATAATTACTAAGTCAGATTTTTGCAACCCAGCAAGCTTATTATCTAAATCATTGAATCCAGTGCTGATTCCTCTTAATTTATCACCTCCTTTATGCAATTGATCAATTCGATCGAAGGCTTTTACTAATTCTTCTTTTAAATTAACAAAGTCATAAGCAATAGACTTCTGAGAAATAGAAAAAATTGTTTGCTCTGCTCTGTCTAAAACATCATTTATATTTTCAGATTCTTGCCAGCCTAATTCAGCGATTTTATATGAAGCAGATATTAAATCACGTAAGACTCTTTTCTCATGAACAATTTGGGAATAATGAGCAACATGGGCACTACTAGGGGTTTTATTAACAAGGGAAGTAAGAAAGCTTGCACCACCAACTTCTTCTAATAGTTTTTTCTCTTTTAAACGATTAGTTACTGAAAGAACATCAATTGGCGCATTCTTTTTATATAAATCCAAAATAGCTTCATAAACAATACGATGCTGAGGTTTATAAAAATCTTCAGGGTATAAAGAATCAGCTACTTTAGCAATAGCATTTTTATCTATCATTAAGGATCCTAGAGTTGATTCTTCTGCTTCCGTATTTTGGGGTGGAAGTTTGTTTTGTGCCTGATCAAGGTTGTTTTTATCAATCATAAGTTCTTAATTAATATTTAGTTTAGGCTTAATAAGGGTACCATTTTTAGTGTCTTTTAAAAAGAACCCTTGATCTTCTATTTCTTTTCTTATCTTATCCGCCTCTTCCCATTTTTCTTCTTTTCTTAGTTGTTCTCTTTTTTTACTTAATAATTGTATTTCTTTAGAAGGAGTAATTAATTTAATTTTATCTAATCCTAAGCCAAATATTTTATCAAATAATAAAGCTAAAAGATAAGTTTCTTTAGGGTTAAATTCTTTTTGATAATAATCTTTAATTAATTTCCAAAAAACAGCTAAGGCTTGAGGAGTATT
This sequence comes from Minisyncoccota bacterium, assembly GCA_028711005.1. GTDB lineage: Bacteria > Patescibacteriota > Minisyncoccia > UBA6257 > UBA6257 > JAQTTC01. The sequence continues at coordinate 13,490 of JAQTTC010000009.1, read as the reverse complement.
TAAATCATCATAAATAGCTTTTTCAAAATCTTCTTTTATCTTTTGCAAAGGCAAAGAAAATTTAACATCAGTTTCTTTTTTAATTGATGTTTCTATTTTGCCATCATTTAAGCAATCTAAAATAAAATCATAAATATTGTTTAAACTTTCTTGAGCATTTTTTAATGCTTCCAAAGAAAATTCTAGAGGTTTACGATAATGAGCATTAAAAGTAAGATAACGAAAGGCTAGAGGAGAGAATCCTTGTTTTTTTAAATCATCAATCAAAATCATATTGCCCTTAGATTTACTCATTTTAAAATCTTTGAGAATAAGAAATTCTCCATGAAGCCAAAAATTAACAAATTTTTTTCCAGTGGCTGCTTCAACTTGAGCAATTTCATTTGTATGATGAATTGGTATTAAATCGCTTCCTCCAGCATGGATATCTATAGTCTGGGCTTTTTCTGGGAAGAATTTTTCGTTTTCAAAAGCTTGACCTAAATATTTTAAATTGATTACCGCACATTCAATATGCCAGCCTGGAAATCCTATACCCCAAGGTGAAGGCCATTCCATTTGTCTTTTTTCATTAGGAGAAGACAATTTCCAAAGAGAAAAATCTGTAATATTCTTTTTCTCAGGAGATAATTCTATTCTTGCTCCAGCTTTTAAGGTTTGATTAAGAGTTTCAAAATTCATTCCTGCTAATTTTCCATAATCTTTAAATTTTGAAGTGTCAAAATATATACCATCACTAGTTTTATATGTAAATCCTTTTTTTTCTAAAGCTTGGATTAAAGAAATAGCTTCTTTAATAAGCCTTGTTGCTGGAGCTACTGTATTTGGAGGAAGAATATTTAATTTCTGACAGTCATCAAAAAAAGCTTTTGTATAAAATTCAGCTATTTCAAAAGCAGATTTTTTTTGTGTTTGAGCAGCTTTTTCTATTTTATCTTCTCCAGTGTCAGCATCAGAAGTTAAATGACCAACATCAGTAATATTCATTACATGATTTACTTTATATCCCTGAAACAATAAAGTTCTTTTTAAAATATCTTCAAATATGTATGTTCTAAAATTCCCTATGTGAGCATACGAATAAACCGTTGGACCACAGGTATAAAAACTAACCTCTTTTCCATTAAGAGGATTAAAAGTTTCTTTCTTTTTTGTAAGAGAGTTATAAAAACTGATCATTTTAATTTAAAGTAGCTTCTTTTTTTTAAGATAGATAAATATTAAAGTTGAAGGAATGAAAGTAATAATTAAGATAAACCAAAAATCATGAGGTGAACCAACAAAAGGAAGATATTGAGTATTCATTTGATAAGCGCTGATTATCAAAAGTGCAGGCCAAGTTATTAGAGAAAGAATAGTATAAATTCTAGTTAAGATATTGATTTTATGTTCAATTAAAGAATTATTAGTGTTTTCTAGAGATTCAATATTATCTTTAAAACTGGTAATGAGGTTTTCTACTTTTATACTGTCTCCAACTAAATCTTCGAAGTAAATACGTTTTTTATCTCCAAAAACTCTAGGGCCTTGTCGAGAAAGAGAATTTAAGGTTTCTTTTAAATATCTAAAAGTTCTTTGGAAGTTAAGAACATCTCTTTTAATGATGGAAATGTTAGGAATAGCTTGTTCTTGTTTTCCTTGGAAGATATTTTTCTCTACTTCATTAATTTTTTCTTGAATATGAGTGATTTGTCTCATTGCAAAATCTAGAAAATATTCTAGAGTAAAATACAGAAGCTTTATAGTGTCAGTAAGATAAAGGTTTTCAAAGTCTTTGCTGTATACTTTTTCCATAAATTCTTCGCGCATTTCAATATTAGTTTTGTAGCAAACAGTAATTAAAGTATCTTTGGTAATAATAATATCTAATTCCCAAGGTAAAGATTGTTTCTCAACATCGTCCCAGCAAGGAAAATGAGTTACTAAAAAAATATATGAATCATAAACTTCTGCCTTGTCTCTTTGGGAAGAATTCTTTAATTCTTCAAGAGTAAGAGGATGAAATTTATAATTTTTACGGAGATATTCTATGTCTTCTTCGTTTGGGGAAGTAATATCTATCCAGGTTATTTTTCCCTTAAATACTTGTTTCATGTGTTTAATTATTAATCTTAGTTTTCTAATTTTAACACGGCTTTAAGAGCCAGGCAAACTGCTTAGTGGACAAAAAGGGGATAGTATTTGAGTTATTATAATTAGCACTCTTGACATTTGACTGCTAAATAGTAAAATAGAGATAAAGATCCAATGATTACAAAAATTCAATTTGAGAAAAACGACGAAGATAAAAGCGAGCACAGAAAAGATTTTATTCTTAGAGCATTAATTCATGAATACACTGAAACTGGAGAACCAGTTGCTTCTCAAATTTTAAATGTAAAATATCAATTAGGTGTAAGCTCAGCAACGATTAGAAATCATTTTGTAGTTTTAACAGAAGGAGGTTATTTATATAAACCTTACATTTCGAGTGGGCGAATACCAACCGATAAAGCTTGGAAATTTTTAATTGAAAGAATTTTTAACGAAGATAGCGATTTTTTAGATCATTGGGAGAAAAGAATCCAAAATCAATTCTCAAAAATTAAATTAACGCCATCTGCTAATATTCAATCAATAGAAAAAATAAAGAAATTAGTGGAAATAATAGCTGAAGAAAGTCATTCATTTTGTTTCTGTTATTTGTCACAGGAAAATGAAGTAATTAAGCAGGGATTGAAATATATGCTTACAGAAATGATGGAAGAGGAATTATTGAATTTAGAATTAATTCAAGAAGTAGCTGAGTCTTTAGAAAAATTAGATCAAAAAATAAAGAAAATAAAAATAAGTCAAAATCCTCTTATTTTTATAGGAAAAGATAATCCATTTTTAAGATCAGATCAATTTAGTTCTCTTTTAACTACTGTCTCTCACCCTAAATCAGTTTTTGGTATTCTAGGACCCAAAAGGATGTCTTATGAAAAAAATATTGCTATATTAAAAGCACTTTCTAATCTAACTTTTTAATTTTATAATAAATATGTCAGAAAAAAATAATAAAAATAATACAATGCAACAAAAAGATAATAAGCCTAAAAAAGAAGAAGAAAGTAAATTTCATAAGGAAATTGAAAAATTAAAAGAAGAGAAAGAAGAATATTTGAAGGGTTGGCAAAGAGAAAGAGCTAATTTTATCAATTATAAAAAAGAGGAGAAAACAAGATTTAAAGAAGTAATGAGTTTTTCTAATGAGAGGCTAATAAAATCTTTAATTACTATTCTTGATGGATTTAACTTGGCGATTCAAAGTTTTGCTCAGCAAGGTAAAAGTGAAGAAGAAAATAAAAATTATTTAAAAGGAATTTATTTAATTAAAAGTCAGCTAGAAGACATCTTAAAGAAAGAAGGATTGGAGATGATTGAGGCAGAAATTGGGCAACCATTTGATCCAGCTTTTCATGAAGCAGTAACAGAAGTTGAAGATAATAAGTTTGATTCTCATGTTATTGTAGATATTTTAGAAAAAGGATACATTCTTAATGGAAAAATAATTCGTCCTTGTCGAGTTAGTGTGACGAAATAAAAAAATATTAAACTTTAAAAATTAATTAATACTATTATGGCAAAAATATTAGGTATCGACTTAGGAACAACTTTTTCTGCAATGGCAACCATAGAAGGTGGCCAACCTAAAATTGTAGAAAATGCTGAAGGCGAAAGAACTACTGCTTCAATCGTCGCTTTTTCTAAAAGCGGAGAAAGATTGGCAGGAACCTTAGCTCGTCGTCAGGCAATTACTAATCCTCAAAATACAGTCTATTCAGTTAAAAGATTGATCGGAAGAAAATTTTCTGATCCTATTGTCCAGAAAGATAAAGATCTTTTATCTTATGAATTAAGAAAAGATTCAAACGAGGGGGTAGAGATTAAGATGGGTGATCGATGGTATAAACCCCAAGAGGTTTCCGCTATGGTTTTGCAAAAATTAAAAGCTGATGCTGAATCAAAATTAGGAGAAAAAATTACAGATGCAGTTATTACCTGTCCAGCCTATTTTGATGACAGTCAAAGAAAAGCAACAAAAGATGCAGGAGAAATAGCAGGTCTTAATGTTAAAAGAGTTATTAATGAGCCTACGGCTGCTGCTTTGGCTTATGGTCTAGAAAAGAAAAAAGATCAAGAAATTGTCGTTTATGATTTTGGAGGAGGTACATTTGATATTTCTGTTCTTTATGTTAGCCCTGAGACAATTGAAGTTAAGGGGACTGGAGGAGATACTCATTTAGGAGGTGATGATTTTGATCAAGAGATAATGGATTGGGTGATTAAGAGTTTTAAGAAAGATGAAGGCGTGGATTTAGGTAAAGACCCTTTGGCTTTGCAAAGAATTAAAGAAGCAGCAGAAAAAGCAAAAAAGGAACTTTCTTTTACTAACCAAGTAGAAATCAACCTTCCCTTTATTACGTCTGGGGCTTCTGGTCCTAAGCATCTTTCTTATTCTTTAAGTCGTTCTAAATTAGAAGAATTAGTTGATGAATACATTAACAAATCAATTGATTTAACAAAGCAAACAATAGAAGAATGCGGATTGAAGGTTTCTGACATTGAAGAGGTAATTTTGGTAGGAGGACAAACTAGAATGCCTAAAATTCAGGCAGAAGTTAAAAAATTATTTGATAAAGAACCAAATAAAGAAATTAATCCGGATGAAGTTGTGGCAATTGGTGCAGCTGTTCAAGCTGGAATTCTTAGTGGTGAAATGAAAGATGTATTATTATTAGACGTAACCCCTCTTTCTTTGGGTATAGAAACATTAGGATCAGTGAACACAGTTTTAATACCTAAAAATACTACTGTTCCAGCTAGCAAAAGTCAGGTGTTTTCTACGGCTGCTGATAATCAAACTTCAGTAGAGATTCATGTTCTTCAAGGTGAAAGACCATTGGCTAATGATAATAAATCACTAGGAAGATTCATTTTAGATGGAGTTCCTCCTGCTCCTCGAGGTGTTCCTCAAATTGAAGTTAGTTTTGATTTAGACGCTAATGGAATTTTAAATGTTAAAGCAAAAGATAAAGCTACTGGAAAAGAACAATCAATTCATATTGAAGGATCTTCAGGTTTATCAAAAGAGGAGATTGAGAAATTAAAACAGGAAGCAGAACTTCATAAAGAAGAAGATGAAAAAAAGAAACAGATGATTGAAGTAAAGAATAATGCTGAGACTTTGGTTTATAGTGCTGAAAAAAGCCTTAAGGAAGGAGGAGAAAAAGTTCCGGCAGATTTAAAGACTAAAGTTGAAGAAAAGATAAAAGAAACAAAAGAAGCACTTGAAAAGGATGATGCTGATGAAATTAAAAACAAAACAACAGAACTTTCCCAAGCTCTTTCAGAGATAGGGTCTCATCTTTATAAAGACCAGCAAAAACAAGGAGATCAAAAAACAGAAGGAGATGAATCCCAAAAAAAAGAATCTCAAGAAAAAAAAGAAGAGCCTAAAGAAGATGCAAAAGATGCTGATTTTGAGGAAAAATAAAGTCTGTGATATAATTTATTAATGCAACAAGAATCTAATCTCTATAAAGCTTATAAACTAGCTAATAGAGACAGAACAGTCTTTCTTAAGAATTCTATTTTAGCCATTGCTATTATAATTTGCTTTGGATTAGGATCTATCTTTTTTCTTAATCTTATAAATAGTTTTTCTACTAGCAACTTAGTAATGGCTATTTTCTTTTGGTTGATAGGATTATCTTTAATGCCAATATTTTTTCTTGTTGTTGAAATTAAAAGTTTTCTTTTTTGGAATTTAACTTTTAGCTTTGTATCTTTTTTGCCTTTTTTATTTAAGGCTCAATGGGATTATTATCTTTTTGTAATTAGTGGATTTTTGTTTTTGTTTTTCTTTATCTCAAGGGCAATTATTAGAGGAGAAAAAAATATATTATTAGATCTTAAATGGATAAGGATTATTTCTAAAGGTTCTCTTGCTTTGCTTATAGGATTTTTTATTCTTATAGCTAGTTTAGCTTATTTTCAAGGCAAGCCAGGACAAATAGAAGAAAGCAGTGAACAGATTTTAGATTCTTTACTTTCTCGAAGCGAAAAAGTCCAAACAGCTTTTGGGGTTCAATTAACAGGAACCATAGATGAAATTTTAGGAAATTATCTTCAGAAACAAATTCCTGGATTAGATGATTCTTCAGAAGTAAATTCCTCAGCTAAAGAAAGCTTTGTAGCTCAAGCAAGGTCTAGTTTTTCTAATTTTTTTGGTATTTCTTTAAATGGAAAAGAAAAATTATCATCTTTATTAATAGAATGGGTAAAGACTCGTTGGCAAAGTGTTTCTCCAGCACTTAAAATTACTTTAGCTTTCTTTATCATTTTGATTATTCTTAGTCTTTTAAAGTTTGTAAATATTTTTTTCTCTGCGATTTTAGTTAGCATTAGTTGGATTTTGCTTCAACTTTTAATCTCTCTTAAGTATTTAAAAATAAAAAGAATAGGAGTAGAAAAACAAGAAATAACAATAGCTTAATAGTATGGAAGATTATTATGGTATTTTAGGGGTTTCGCGTGATGCGTCACCTGAAGAAATTAAAAAAGCTTTTTATAAACTAGCGCACAAACATCATCCAGATAAAGGTGGTAATGCAGAAGAGTTTAAAAAAATTAACGAAGCTTATCACGTTCTGTCAAATAAAGAGAAAAGAGAGCAGTATGATAAATTTGGTAGAGTTTTTGAAGGATCAGGCGCTGATTTTAGTGAAGGTTTTTCCGGCTTTAATTGGCAAGGGAATGGTTTTGATATGCCCTTTGGTTTTTCAGCAAATAACATTGATTTAGATGATATTCTTTCTAACTTTTTTAGAGGAGCAGCAGGATCAAGCTCGAGAAAAGCAAAGCATCGAAGTAGCAGTGCTAATAAAAAAGGAAGAAATATTGAAGTTAGCTTGGAATTAACCTTAGAAGAAGCAGCTTTTGGTTCGAAAAAAAATATTTCTTTTAAAACTTATCTTGTTTGTGAACACTGCCAAGGTAAAGGGTATGAGCCAGGTTCAAAATTAAAAGAATGTGATAATTGTAAGGGTGAGGGTGTTGTTAGGCAATCAAGAAGAACGATATTTGGTGAAATTACTCAAATAGTTGAATGTCCAAAATGTAAAGGTAAAGGAAAGATTCCTGAAAAACCTTGTAAGGTTTGTGGAGGTGATGGACGTTATTATGGCAATAAAGAGGTAAAAGTTGAAATTCCTGTTGGTATTAGGGATGGGGAAACAATAAGAGTTAGACAAGAAGGAGAAGCTGGAGCTTTAGGTGGACCAAGCGGTGATCTTTATATCAGAATTATCATTAAGCCTCATTCTGTTTTTGAAAGACAAGGTGATGATTTATATACTTCTTTATCAATTTCTTTTCCTGAAGCAGTATTAGGAAGCAAAAAAGAAGTTCAATTACTTAATTCAACTGAAAAACAAACTCAAAAAAGTGTATTCTTAAAAATTCCAGCAGGCACAGAATCTGGAGAAATTTTCCGTTTAAGGGGGAAAGGAATCAAACATTTTAATTCTCCAGGTCAAGGAGATCTTTATGTTAAAGTTAAAATTAAAACTCCTAAAAAAGTTTCTGCTAAAGCAAAAGAACTTTTAGAAGAGTTAGAAAAAGAATTGGAGTAATTAGGAATTAAAAATATTGTACGTTATAATAACAAAAAGATTATTAAAAATATATTTATGAAAAATTTTTCCTCTCTATTATTAGAAAGTTTTCAGGTATTTAATCAAAAATTAAAGCCTATTTTAGTATGGTTACTTGTATATGTGATTATAGCTGGAATAAGTACAGAAATTTCTACTTTTTTGGATAGTAAGTTATCCATAATGTCATCCTCAGTATCCTCTGGAGTAGTTTTTTCAGGAATTGATTTTCTTGTTATTTTTTTGGAGTCCTTTGCTTTTATTATCTTTCTTTTTTTGTCTGGATCATATATGGGGGCTTTTTTTATAACTTTGATGATGAAGCCAATAGGAACTTCGCTAATTGAAATTGCTCAAGAAGCTTGGAAAAAACTCTGGCAGTATTTATTAGTTGTAATGTTAATTTGGTCTTTTATTATTTTAGGTTTGTTTCTTTTTATTATTCCAGGTTTGATTGTTTCAGTTTATTTAGCATTTTCAACATTTGTCTTTATTGATGAAGGAAAGACAAACATGGAAGCCTTAAGAAGGAGCTGGAATTTAGTAAAAGGTAATTGGTGGAAAGTTCTTGGAAGATGGTTCTTATTAAGTATTGTTTTATTTTTTGTATTTATTCTTTTAGGAATTATTAATAATCTTCTTGGTTCTATTTTTTCAGCTTTGAGTATGCCTTTTTCGATGATCTTTGTATATCTAATATATCTAGAATTAAAAAGATCTAAAGAAGTACAACCACAAATTTCAACTCAAGAATAATTATGATGGATTTTTCTTACACTTATCTTTTATTAGGATTATTAGCAGGTCTTATTGTGGCTGTTGGTTTTTATTTTTTTATTATTAAGAAAGAAAAACCTAAAAAAGAAGACGACCAATCTTTTTTGTTATTGCAAAACCAAATGCAGGAAATTACTCGAACTCTTGATAAGAAATTAGGTGAGATTCCTGGGGTAATTCAAAGTCAATTTGGTGAGAGTGCAAAGATTATTAGAGAAGTAACAGAAAAATTAACAAAGCTAGATGAAACAAATAAACAAGTAATTAATTTTGCTGATCAACTAAGGAATTTACAAGATATTTTAAAAAATCCAAAACAGAGAGGGGTTTTAGGAGAATATTATCTAGAAACAGTTTTAAAGAATGTTTTACCGCCAGATAGTTTTCAAACTCAGTATGAATTTAAAGATGGAACAAAAGTTGATGCAGTAATTTTTATTAAAGATAAAATTATTCCTGTTGATTCTAAATTTAGTTTAGAAAATTACAATCGTCTTTTAGAAACCCATGATGAAGCTGAGAAAAAAAGATTGGAAGATGGTTTCAAATCTGATTTAAAAAGCAGGATTGATGAAACTGCTAAATATATAAAGCCAGATGAGGGGACAATGGAATTTGCTTTTATGTTTATTCCTTCAGAGGCAATTTATTATGATTTATTAATTAATAAAATCGGAACAGTGAAGGCCAATACTCGTGATTTAATTGAATACGCTATGGGTCAAAAGAAAGTAATTATTGTTTCCCCAACTTCATTTTTAGCTTACTTACAAACTGTTTTGCAAGGGTTAAGGGCTTTAGAAATAGAGGAATCAGCTAAAGAAATTAAAAAAAGAGTAGAAGATTTAGCTAGGCATTTAATTAGTTATGAGAATTATATGCAAAAAGTAGGTAATCATTTAGGTACAACAGTTAATATGTATAATTCTGCTTATAAAGAATTTAATAAGATTGATAAAGATGTTTATCGTATCTCCGGTAAAAAGATAGATGCTGATCCATTAGAGATAGATAGGCCAAAGGTGGAAATAGATGAAGTTGACAGAGAATAATTTTTGAGTAAAATATATAAAAGATGTAATTAGCAATCAAAGTCGAAGATTGCCAACTTGTTAAACTTAAAAAATAAAAATGAATATTAAACCATTATCGGATCATATTTTTGTAGAAGCTTTTAGTGAAGAAAAAACTACTAAAGGTGGAATTTTTATTCCTGAGACAGCTGAAGAAAAACCAGTGATGGGTAAAATCATTGCTGTTGGTCCAGGAAAAACTAATGATGAAGGAAAATTAATTCCTTTAAATGTAAAAGTCGGTGATAAAATTTTATTTACTAAATATAGTCCAAATGATATTAAGATTGATGATAAAGAATATTTAGTTATTCGCGAAGATGATGTTTTGGCAATTATTGAGTAAATATTGTCAGTTATTTAGTAAATAAAAAATATTAAACTTTAAATTTAAATTAAGATTATGGCAAAAAACATTACTTTTGATGACAAAGCTCGTCAGTCCCTTAAAAGAGGGGTTGATAAATTAGCTCAAGCAGTCAGAATTACTTTAGGTCCTCGAGGTTCTAATGTAATTTTAGATAAAGGATTCGGCTCTCCAGTCATTACTAATGATGGGGTTACTATTGCAAAGGAGATAGAATTAGAAGATAAAAATGAAAATTTAGGTGCTGAGATCTTAAAACAGGCAGCAGAAAAAACTAATGATGTTGCCGGAGATGGAACAACGACAGCTATTGTTTTAGCTTGGTCAATGATTACTGCTGGTTTAAAAAATGTAGTTGCTGGGGCTAATCCTCTAAGCATTAAAAGAGGGATTGATAAAACCGTTAAAGTTGTAGTGAAAGAGTTGCTAGGTGTTGCTCAAAAAGTTGAAACCCATGATGAAATAGCTAATGTGGGCACTATTTCTGCTGGTGATAAGGAGATAGGAAAATTAATTGCTGATATTTTTGATGAGGTTGGTAAGGACGGAGTAATTACTGTAGAAGAGTCAAAAACCCTTGGTTTAACTAAAGAAGTAGTAAAGGGGTTACAATTTGATAAAGGATATATTTCTTCATACATGGTTACTGATTCTGATAAGATGGAAGCTGTTTTAGAAAATCCTTCTATTATTATTACTGATCAGAAAATAACTAATATTCATGAAGTTTTGCCTCTTTTAGATAAAATTGTTCAGAGTGGCAAAAAAGATCTTTTAATCATTGCTGAAGATGTTAGTGGTGAAGCACTGGCTACTTTGGTTATTAATAAACTTCGCGGTACTTTTAATGTAGTTACAGTTAAGGCACCTGGGTTTGGTGATAGAAAAAAAGAAATCTTAGATGATATTGCTATTGTAACTGGAGGCAAAATTATCTCTGAAGAAATTGGAATGAAACTTGATAAAGCTGAGTTAGAAGATTTAGGTAGCGCTAGAAAAGTTGTAATTACAAAAGAGAATACTACTATTATTGAAGGAAGTGGAGAGGCTGAAGCAATTAAAAATAGAGTAAAACAAATCAAAAAAGAATTAGAAACAAATGATTCTGAATTTGAGAAAGAAAAGCTAGAGGAAAGATTAGCAAAATTATCTGGTGGAGTAGCAGTTATTAAAGTTGGAGCAGCAACCGAAGTAGAACAAAAAGAAAAACAACATCGCGTAGAAGATGCAGTTAGAGCAACTAAAGCTGCTTTAGAAGAAGGCGTTGTTTCTGGTGGAGGAATTGCTTTACTTAGAAATTCAAATATATTAAAATCAAAAGAGATTGCTTTTGAAGATCTTGACGAAAGAATTGGTTTTGATATTGTGTGTCGCGCTTTAGAAGAACCTATTCGTCAGATAGCTGAAAATGCTGGTCGCAATGGAGAAGTAGTTCTTGAAGAAGCAAAAAAACATAAAGATAATGAAGGATTTGATGCCAAGAAAGGGGAGTTTGTTGATATGTTTAAATCAGGAATTGTCGATCCAACAAAAGTTACCCGAAGTGCTTTAGAAAATGCTGCTTCAGTTGCTGGAATGTTTTTGACAACCAAAGTAGTAATTACTGATATTCCTGAAAATAAAGATTCATCAAGTATGCCTGGTAATCCAGGTATGGGTATGCCAGGAATGGGAATGCCAGGATACTAAAAATAAATAAAAAATAATAATAAAAAACATGAGTATTTATTGGTATCTTTTAGCAATTGTAGTTATTCTAGCTATTTTTGCTTACAACTCTTTAATCAGAAAAAGGATCAGAGTAAAAGAAGCTTGGGCTGATATTGATGTTCAGTTAAAAAGACGTTATGACTTAGTACCTAATTTAGTTGAATCAGTAAAAGGATACATGACTCATGAAGAGGATGTATTTCAAAAAGTGACTGAGGCAAGAACGAGAGCAATGGAAGCTAATGGAGGTGAAGAAAAAATCCAGGCAGAAAATCAATTTGGTCAAACATTAAAAACTCTTTTTGCTGTTGCTGAAAATTATCCTGAATTAAAAGCAAATCAAGGTTTTATTGAGTTACAAAAAGAATTAGTTGATACTGAAGATAAAATTCAAGCTGCTCGTCGATTCTATAATGCTAATGTACGTGATTTCAATATTGCTATTAAAGTTTTTCCTAGAAATATTTTAGCTAGTATTTTTGGTTTTAAAGCTGAGCCATTGTTTGAAATTACCGAAGCGGTAGAACGAGAAGCAGTTAAGGTTGAATTTTAATGACTCTTTATACGCAAGCTGAATCTAATATTCGTAAAACGTGGTTCTTGATCACGGCATTTTTGGTTTTAGTAATTCTACTTGGTTGGTCATTAAGCTATATTTTTGAATCACCGATCATATTATATATAGCAGTTGTTATTAGTGTTGTAATGAGTTTTTCTAGCTATTGGCATTCTGATAAGATTATTCTTTCAATGACTAATTCTAAGCCAATAAAGAAGCAAGATCATCCAGAGCTATACAGAATTGTAGAAAATCTTTCAATTACAGCTGGGCTTCCAATGCCCAAGGTTTATATTATTAATGATCCTTCTCCTAATGCTTTTGCTACTGGTAGAGATCCTAAACATGGGGTAGTTTGTGTTACTCAAGGTTTATTAAATAAATTAGAAAAATCTGAATTAGAAGGAGTCATTGCCCATGAATTATCTCATATTGGTAATCGTGATATTCTTTTAGGCTCTGTAATTGTAGTTTTAGTAGGATTAATTGCTTTACTCTCAGATTTAGCAATTAGATCTCTTTTTTTTAACAGAGGGAGGAGAGATGATAAAGGTAATTTAGGTATGATTATGCTTTTTATTGGTATTATTGCTGCTATCTTAGCTCCTTTAGCAGCCTCATTACTTAGGTTAGCTATCTCAAGAAAAAGGGAGTTTTTAGCTGATGCATCTGGAGCTCTTTTAACTCGTTATCCTGAAGGGCTTGCTCGAGCTTTAGAAAAAATTTCCCAAGACCCAATTTCTTTAAAAGCTGCCTCTAATGCTACTAATCATCTTTTTATTGCTAGTCCTTTAAAAGGAAAAAAGGTAAGTAAATTGTGGATGACTCATCCACCAATAGAAGAAAGAGTAAAAGCTTTAAGGCAGATGGATATATAAATGACAAATTTAAAAAAATTTGTTAGAATATTTAAAGGTCGATTAATTAATTTTAAAAAATAAAAATATATGGAAGATGAAATTCAAAAAGAGCCTATAGAACAAAAATCAGAAGGCTCAACTAAGACCGATGATAATAAGTTGTTTGGTATTTTAAGCTATATCAGTGTTTTATGTTTAATTCCTCTTTTAACAAAAAAAGACAATACTTTTGTTTTCTTTCATGCTAAGCAAGGGTTAGTTCTTTTTATCGCTGAAGTAATAACTAGTTTTGTTATGATGATTCCTGTTTTGGGCTGGGTTCTTGGTCCAATCATTTGGATCTTTTTATTCGTTTTATCAATCATTGGCATTATTAATGCTTTAGGAGGAAAAACAAAAGAAATACCTGTTTTAGGTAAATATGCTTCAGAAATTAAGATCTAAAAAAGGTCGAATTACTTGTTA
>JAQTTC010000024.1 GCA_028711005.1 Minisyncoccota bacterium | reverse complement strand
TTTCAATTATTCTTGCTTTTTGTTCTTCATAAGGAATATCCCATAAAGGAGCCCCTATATTAGAAGCGACAAGCTCAATATCATGCTTTATAACTTCTTTTATTTCTTCACAATTATCTTGAACAAATTCAGGCGTAACCATTAAAAGACCCTTAATATCTCTTTCTTTCATTTCATTAACAAAATTAGCTAAACCCACTGTATCCTTATATTCAATAAGCAGCATTATGCCTTTAACCTTTTCTTTACTAATTCCTTCTTCGTTAATTCCAGTTTTTAAATAAGAAAAGCCTATTAAACTTATTGCTAAAATAGCTAAAATTATAATTAAAAAAGTAAGATTGTTATTTATTTTCATATTATTTAAAATATTAATTTAAATTGACCTTATCATATAAATTATTTTGAGATTCTTTATTTTATTATAACTTAATTATTATTTTCATCAAGATTTTTAAAATTTTTCTTGTATTTTTTTTCAATTATCTTACGCAATATTTTCTCTACTTTTTTTATACTTTCATCATCAAGAATAGAGATTGGAATTACCTTTTTATTAACTTTTTTAAATTGATTAAGCTTCTTCTTCGTTTCATCATTGTTCAATAAATCACTTTTACTCAAAAAAATATATTCAGTCTTATCTAAAAGTTTTTTATTATAAGCCCCTAATTCGTTTCTAATAATTTTATAATCTTTTATTGGATTTAAAGATTCAGCGGAAATAAAATGGAAAAGGGTTTTTGTTCTATCAATATGTCGTAAAAATTTAATACCCAGGCCTTTATTTTCAGAAGCTCCTTCAATAATTCCTGGGATATCAGCTAAAATCAATTCATAATAAACTCCTAAATTTGGATCAAGAGTTGTAAATGGATAATTAGCAACTTTACTTTGAGCATTTGTAAGTTCATTCAACAAACTAGATTTTCCTACATTTGGTAAACCAACAAACCCAACATCAGCGATTAATTTGAGTTCAAGCCTTAACTCATATTCTTCTCCAGGTAGTCCTTCTTGAAATTCAGTTGGGCTTGTATTAACAGAAGATCTAAATTTAAAATTACCTTTACCTCCCTTGCCGCCTTTAGCTATCAACAAGCGTTGACCAATAGAAATAATTTCTAAATCTTCACCAGTTGATAAATTATGAACTAATGTACCAATTGGTACTTTTAAATTAATATCTTTCCCATCTTCACCATCATGAAACTGTGATTTTCCATTTTCACCGTCTTCTGCTTTTAATTCCTTTTTTCCACGAAACTGAGAAAGAGCTCCAATATCAGATACTCCTTCTAAATAAACACTTCCACCTTTCCCACCATTCGCCCCAGTTGGGCCTAAGCTCATCATTACTTTATTAAAAGCTACAGCACCACGCCCTCCGTGCCCAGCCTTTACTTTAATTTTAATATCATCAATTAACATATTATCAAGATAAGTTACTGGCACAACTCTGACCAGCTAAATACCCAGTACTCCAACAAAGCTGTAAATTATACCCTCCAGTAGGCCCATGTAAATTAATTACTTCTCCAGCAAGAAATAAATTATCTATTATTTTTGATTTCATGGTTTTAGAATCTATTTCTTTTAAAGATACCCCGCCAGAAGTTATAATGGCTGTTTCAAATCCTAAAAGAGAATTAACTGTCAATTCTAATTTTTTTAATAATTTTACTAATTTATTCCTTTCTTCTTTTGTAATTTCATTTACTTTTTTCATACCATCTACATCAGATAATTCTACAATCACAGGAATAAGTTTTGAAGGAAGCAAATTAGATAAAGAATTTTTAAACATTTTATTACTATATTTAGAAAAATCAGATAGGATCCTTTTATCTAGCTTTTCTAAGGTTAATGCTGGCTTTAAATCCAAAAACAAAGTAACTTTATCCTTTTCCAATAATTCTCCAACTTTTTCACTCAAACTTAAAACAATTGGACCACTAATCCCAAAATGGGTAAAAAGAAGTTCACCAAATCTACTATCCTTTTTTTTGCCTCCTTGAAAAACATCAAGCTGAATATTTTTTAAAGATAAACCTTGTGCTTTCTTAGGCCAAAATTCTTTTATATTAATTGCTGTTAACGCTGGCCGCGGCTTAATAACCTTATGCCCTAGTTTATGTAACCATTTATAACCATCACCGGTAGAACCTAATTTTGGATATGATTTTCCTCCAGTACAAATAATATAATTCTTAGCAGTAATTTCACCACCATCTTTTAAAACTAATTTTGTAATTTTATTTCCTTTAACTAGAATCCTTATAACCTTTGCATCAGTTAGAATTGAAACATTATTCTTTTTTAAAAGCCGTACTAAAGCATTCAAAACATCAACCGCTTTATTACTTTGTGGAAACATTCTTTTCCCTCTTTCTTCCTTTATTTTTAGTCCGCATTTTTCAAAAAACTTAATTGTTTCCTTTACGCCAAAAACAGATAAAGCATATAAAAGAAAATCTCCTTCTCTGCCATATTTTTTAGCAAGTTCTCTAGAATTAAACTCTGCTTTCGTAATATTACTCCTTCCTTTTCCTGTCAATAACAGTTTTTCTCCTAAAGTAAGATTTTTTTCCAAAAGTATTACCCTAGCTCCTAATTTGCTTGCTCTAATTGCAGCCATCATTCCACTGGGCCCTCCACCTATTACTGCAACATCAAAATTGCCTCTTTCTTTAAGCATACGGATTAAAAATTATTTTTAACCAACCTTTATATATTATAGCAAAAAATTTTATATAACGATAAGCAGATATATCTTAATAAGCCCTAACTCTCAAAATAAATATTTTTAAAAGACCCTTAATGGGTCTTCGTTCTTCAATATTATACTAATTAATACTAATTAATCTCAATCTAAAACTTAAATTAAGAAAGTATTAATTTCTCATGAACATAGACTCTTTTAACTACCTAATATCTTTATATAGCTCAGGATCAACGGTTCTAGTAAAACAAGTTCTCTCTGCTTCATGCTCCCAACTTTGTTGAAACGGATCATAGGGATAAAAATATTTTGAACCTTGATAAATGGAGTCAAAATCTTCTGTTGAAGTTTTAAACGTGGCACATAACTCAAAAGAAAGTGCATCAATAACAATATACTCATATGACAAACCAGATTCTGGATCTACTGGAACAACAAACCCAGAAATATTGTCTTCTAATTCACTGAGATCTTGAGGAAATGCCTCTTTCTGCACCCAGTAATTAACGATTTGATTCTGCAATACTTGAAGATTAGCCACCCTTTGTTCATCAAATCTCCTCATTCGCTGTTCTGCTGGTGTCCCAACAATGAAAAAACCTGCAATAACACTGACTAAAACTATAGAGGAAAGAACCCAAGCAAGTATTTTAAGAATTTTTGATTTTACATCTTTCCGTCTTAAATCCCAAGTATAATAACCAAAGACAGCTCCAGCCACTAAGAGCACAACTAGTACCTTTAAAAAAAACTGAATAGTTAACTCCCCACTTAAAAAACTAAAAACAAACATTATCAAATCTATAATAATAGTAATTGCCGATATAAAAAGAGTAAAATAAGTCAACCATTTTCTCAATTTTAATTCTCGTCTTTCGTGGTTGTTGGCTAAATCTTTTTCTAAAAGCCATGAAGTAAAAATATATACTGGAATTGCTATAACAAGTATTGATGTTGATAAACGAACCGAATTAGCCATGCTCGTGTAATGAAAACTAAGAGGATCTGGAAAAAGAGCGCTAATATACTGAATATAAAGCGTAATAAAACTAATAACACCAAGATAAAAGGTAAAAATATTTAAAAGATGTAAAAAAACATCTTTTGGGGTGCTTTTTATAGTGGTATTGTTATTCATATTTTTATTTTACCATATAAAACAATCTCGCGTAAAACATCTGCTACTATTTTACAATCTTCCAAGGCATCGTGTAGGTCCCTTGGCTTAGCCCCAAATTCTTTAAAGATTTCTTCTGAACGCATACCACCATTATACCCTTGTTTTATTAGATAAATATATGCGGCAGGCCAAATATCTAAAATATGATAATCATATAGATTAAAGTCTAATCCAGCAGCCTCAATTATCTTTTTAAAATTTT
>JAQTTC010000008.1 GCA_028711005.1 Minisyncoccota bacterium | reverse complement strand
CATTACTGTAAAAAGTTACAGTTTGATTAATTTGAGCTGAGCTAGGAGAAGCATAACAAGAGACTGATAAAGATTGATTTATGGGTTGACAATTAGCTTGGCAATCACTTAATGAAGTATATGGTCCGTAATTATCTATAACGCATTGCCAAGTAGATGTATTGCATGAGTATCTAGTAGGTTCAGGCTGAACATGCACAACAGTGCTTTTGGTGTCTGTGCTACCACAAGAATTTGAACAAGTGATTGAAAAAGTGGTAGTTTTAGTGATGTTATTAATTCCTTTAGTTCCGTTTAACCCAATACTACCATTCCATTGACTGTTATATGGAGAAGCAGAAACAATACAACTATTAGCATTAGTAGAGCTCCAATGTAAAAGAGCGGAGCTGTTATAGGGGATAAAGGAATTTGTTGTATGGATATTAGTAGTTACTATGGGGCAGATGGTTGTTGTGGTTGTGCTTGTAGTAGTAGTGCAAGAGGGTTTAGTAGTTGTTGTAGTAGTTACATGACAAGTGTCATCATGGCATAAAGGATGGGTAGTTGTGGGAGTTATATAAGAATAAGAAGCAGGGCGAGTGGTCGTTGTTGTATAAACATGAGGGCGGGTTGTTGTAGTTTCTATATGACAACTATCATCATGACACAAAGGATGACTAGCTGATGCTAAATAATCTTCATTATCATCATTATTATGAGGGTGATCATAATGAATTGTATAATCATTATTTGTTTCATCTTCGACATAGCCACCGCCAGTAACTAAAATAGCTGCATTAGTAAAGGCTGGGATTATTGATCCAAATAATAAAAAACCACCTAATAATAGGCTTAGAATTGAACTTTTTTGTGTTTTTGTAAAATGAAATAATCTCATATATTATTTATTATTAATTTGCTTAATTTTTACTTTTTAAATTAGATAAGCTAATATATATAATAGTATCACACAATACATTTATTGTCAATAGTGAGATATCATTAATTAACATAAGCGGGACATCAAGTAAAATAAATAATATCACATTAAATATTAATTGTCAATAAAGAATAAAATAGAGCAATTAAGACAGTAAAAAATAAAAATTGAATAGTTTATAATACTTATTCTGTATAGATTTTTCTAATTGATTTTTTGTAAAATAAGAGTTAAAATAAAATTAAGATCTTTTAAGGATCTTTTTATTTGCGGGTATAGTATAGTGGTAGTATGGAACCCTTCCAAGGTTCAGGCACGGGTTCGAATCCCGTTACCCGCTCTGGTTTTCATAAATACACATTAATGATAAAAAAGAAAAATTCAAAAATTAGAATTTTTTCCGGCACTCGACCAACCGGTTTTCTGCATTTAGGAAACTATTTAGGTGGATTAAAGGGTTATTTAGAACTTCAAGATAAGAAGGATTATGATTGCATTTATTCAGTAGTTGACCTTCATGGGATAACTTCTCCTTATGATCCAAAAACTTATCAAGATCAAATTCGTGAAGTAGTTTTAGAATATTTAGCTTGTGGGCTAGATCCTAAAAAATGTCATCTTTTAGTTCAATCGCAAGTTTCCGAACATATGGAGTTAGCATATTATTTAAGTACAATTTATCCTGTTTCTCGATTAGAGCAACTTCCTACTTATAAAGAGAAGAAGAAAGAACAACCACAGTATGTAAATTTAGGACTTTTTTATTACCCTGTTTTAATGGCTGCTGATATTCTACTTTATAAAGCTCAATTTGTTCCAGTAGGTAAAGATCAAGCTCCGCATTTAGAAGTAGCAAGAGAAATTGCTAGAATTTTTAATCGTCGATTTGGCCAAACTTTTCCTGAGCCGCAAGCATATTTTATGCCATCATCATATATTCCTTCTTTAACAGGGGAAGGAAAAATGTCTAAATCAAAAGAAGGCAGCTATATTAATCTTATCAGCAGCCTTGATGTAATCCAGAAAAAGCTAGCTAAAGTGCCAACTGATGCAGGGAAAGGTAAAAAAATACCAAATAAAGGAGGGGTTGATGTTTTATTAAAATTAATTGAATTATTTCAAGGGAAAGAGAAAAGAAAAAACTATGAAAATCTTTATCTTGGCAAGGGGGTACAATATAAATTATTAAAAGAGGAATTAGCGATAGCGATATACAAGGAGCTAAAACCAATTCAAGCAAAAAGAAATTATTATCAAAAAAACCCTAAATTAGTTGATGGAATATTAAAGCAAGGCAAGGTGTATGCATCTAAAATCGCTAAGCAAACGATTCAAGAAGTGAAAGAAAAAATGGGGATTGTATAAAAAAATTTAAGGTAAAATTGATCTATGTGCTCTTTATCAGAGAAAGCCGAGCAAATTAAAGAAAATCAAAACAATATTTTAGAGGTTATTCAAGTAGAAAACCTTAAAAAAAGATATAAAAATATTAACGCCCTTGATGGGGTTTCTTTTTCTGTAAAGAGAGGAGAGATTTTTGGTCTTTTAGGACCCAATGGGGCAGGTAAAACAACAATAATTAATATTCTTTGTACTCTTTCTCAGTCAAGCTCAGGAGTTGCTTATGTTAATGGTTATAACGTTTATAGTCAGTCTTCGTCTGCTAGGAAATCAATTGGTTTAGTTTTTCAAGAGACTATTTTAGATAATCATTTGACTGCTGAAGAAAATCTTTATCTTCATGCAATGCTTTATGGAGTACCTTTAAAAGAGTATACGAGGAGAAAGAGGGAACTCTTAAAACTTTGCGAGCTTTGGGATAAAAGAAAAATGAAAGTAGAGACATTTTCTGGCGGGATGAAAAGAAGATTAGAACTTGTCAGAGCTTTAATTCATTGGCCGCAAATTTTATTTTTAGATGAACCAACTATTGGCCTAGACCCACAGACTCGGAAGAAAATTTGGGACTACATTTTTACTTTAAGAAAGAAAGGAAATGTCACAATTTTTTTAACAACGCAATATCTTAGTGAAGCAGAGAATTGTGACAGGATAGCTATCTTAGATCATGGTGCAGTTGTTGCTATTGATAATCCAGAAAATTTAAAAAAAATGGTTGGTGAAGATATAATTTTCTTTAAAACAGAAAATAATCAATTAGCAGAAGAAGAGTTTCACAAAAAATTTCCTAAATATCCAATTAAGTTGATTGGTAAAGAGTTAAGAGTAAAAGTAAGTAATGGTGACAAATTTCTACCTATTTTAGTAAAATCAATTAGTCCTCATATTGTCTCTATGGAATTGAGAAGACCCACTTTAGAAGATGTTTTTCTAGAAATTACTGGCAGAAAAATTAGAGAAAATAATAACGGAATAGAAGAAGAAATAGAAGAAAAATTTGATTTATCTTCTTTGTTTTCGTTTTTTTCTTCATCTAAAAAAAACAATGAATAAAAAAATAAAAACTCTTTATATAATTTGGTATCGAGAGGTGCTTATTTATTTACGTAATACTGTAAAGTTTTTTACTTCAATTTTTTTACCAATACTTATTTTAGTATTTTTTGGTACTGGATTAAAAACAATGTTTCCCATTTCTATCTTAGGGTACGATTTTGTTCAGTTTTTCTTTCCAGGGGTTTTAGGTTTAAGCATTAGTATTATGGCTATTTCATCAACAATGTCTATTGTTTGGGACAGAGAATTTGGGTTTTTAAAAGAAATTTTAGTTTCTCCAATCAGTCGTTCTTATATCATTCTTGGTAAGATTTTAGGAGCAACAACCACAGCTCTAATCCAAGGTATTCTCATTTTATCGATTATTCCATATCTAGGTATTAACCTTAACGCGTTCCTTTTTATGAAAGCTATGTTAGTAATTTTCTTAATTAGTTATGGTATGGCTGCTTTAGGAATCTTTCTTGCCTCTCGTCTTAAAAAAATGGAAAGTTTTTCTATTGTTTCACAAATAATTATTGCCCCTATGGCTTTTCTTTCGGGCGCATTTTTTCCTTTAAGTAATGCTCCTTCTTGGATGATAAAAATAGCTAATTATAATCCCTTATCTTATGGTATTGATGCTTTGCGCTGGGTCATTCTTTCTGGGTCATTAGAAAAATCAGAGATATTAACAATAACCTCTCATCCTTTATTACTATGTATTACTGTTTTCTTGGTTTTTAATTTTCTTATTACTTTTTTTAGTATTCGTATTTTCAATAAGTCTATATATTAGAAATAATAATTAAAAAATGTTAAGATAAATATTATGATTATTCAATGGTTTGGTCATTCTTTCTTTCGCCTTGATACTAAAAATAAAGTGATTGCTATTGACCCCTACTCTGAAGCAGCCACGGGTCTAAAGCCCTCTCGTTTTAAAGCGGACGTTCTTTTAATTACTCACCAACACGAAGATCATAATAATAAAAACGTTATTATGGGTGATCCTTTTGTTTTAGAAGGGCCCGGAGAAATAGAAACTGGAGGAATTTGCATTGAAGGACTTTCAAGCTTTCATGATAAAACAAGAGGTCAAGAGAAAGGAGAGAATACAATTTATCTTTTAGAATCAGAGGATATCACCATTTGTCATCTGGGAGATTTAGGAGAACCAAAACTAAAAGAAGAAACTTTAGAGAAAGTTGCCAATACTGATATTCTTTTAATTCCTGTGGGAGGAACCTATACGATTGATTATGAAGAAGCAATTTCTTTTATTAATCAAATTGAGCCTAAGATAATTATCCCAATGCATTATGCTTTGCCTGGTTTAAAGATTAAGCTCGATCCACTTGATAAATTTATAAAATCTATAAGTAAGAAGCCAGAAGTTATGGATAAACTGGTAATTAAGAAGAATAATTTACCAGATGAAGCTAAATTAATAGTTTTAAATAAACAATAATTCAGTATAGTCTATGGAAGAAAAAGATAAAAAAGAGCTAGAAATAAATAATCATCAGTCAGTTCAGCCTAGAGATATAGGGGAGGAATTAAAAGAATGTTATTTAGACTATGCAATGTCTATTATTATTTCTCGAGCCTTGCCTGACGCTAGGGATGGATTAAAGCCTGTCCAAAGGAGGATTCTTTTTGCAATGAAGGATATAGGGTTAGGAGCTAGTTTAAAATCTAGAAAATCAGCCACTGTAGTAGGAGAAGTTTTGGGAAAATATCATCCTCATGGAGACGTTGCAGTATATGATGCCTTAGTAAGAATGGCTCAAGATTTTTCTTTACGTTATCCTTTAGTTAGAGGACAAGGTAATTTTGGATCAATAGATGGAGATCCGCCAGCTGCGATGAGGTATACAGAGGCAAAATTAACTCCTATAGCCGAAGAAATATTAGAAGACTTAGAAAAAGAAACAGTAGATTTTACTCCAAATTATGATGGAACTAGAGAAGAACCTATGTATCTTCCAGCGAAGATTCCTCAGCTTATTCTTAATGGAGCAATGGGGATTGCTGTAGGGATGACCACAAATATTCCCCCGCATAATTTAACAGAAGTAGCTGATGCTATTATTCATTTAATAGATCATCCAAACGCTTCGGTTTCAGATTTAATGAATTTTATTCAAGGTCCTGACTTTCCAACAGGAGGGATTATTTATGGTAAGCAAAATATTTTAGAAGCTTATGCTAATGGAAAAGGAAAAATTGTTTGTCGTGCTAAAACTGAAATAGTTGAAGAAAAGGGGAAAAAGATAATTGTTACAGAAATTCCTTATTTAGTTAATAAGGCAGAATTAATCACACATATAGCTCACTTAGTTGAAGAAAAAAGGATAGATGGAATAAAAGATTTAAGAGACGAGTCTAATAAAGAAGGACTGAGAATTGTTATTGAATTAAAAAATGAAGCAATCCCAAAAAGAATTTTAAATCAATTATTTAAATTTACAGCTTTAGAAAAGAGTTTTCATCTTAATATGCTTGCTTTGACAGAAAATGGTTTGCAACCCGAGGTTCTTTCAATAAAAGATATTTTAGAAGAACACATTAATCATCGTAAAAATATTGTTCGTCGACGAATTGAATATCTTTTGAAAAAAGCAAGAGAAAGAGCTCATATTCTTGAAGGTCTCTTTAAAGCCTTGAATCATATAGATGATATTATTAAGTTAATTAAGTCTTCTGAGAGCAAAGAAGATGCTCAGAAAAAACTTATAACGAAATATCATTTTAGTGAGATTCAATCAAATGCTATCTTAGAAATGAAATTGCAAAGCTTAGCAAAATTAGAGAGAAATAAAATTGAGGAAGAATTAAAAGAAAAGAATAAATTAATAAAGGAATATACTTTGATTTTAAAAGAGCCAAAGAAAATCTCTAATATTATTAAAGAAGAAGTAAAAGAATTAAAAGAAAAATATGGAGATGAAAGAAGGACTCAATCAAAGGCTCAACTTCCAGAAGCAATCACCGAAGAAGAGCTTATTCCCTCACAAGAGACATTGATTGCTCTTTCTAAAAATGGATATATTAAAAGAATTAATCCATCTTCTTTCCGGGGGCAAAAAAGAGGAGGGAAAGGAGTTATTGCTTATGAAGCAAAAAATGAAGATGATGTTTTGATTCATTTAGTTTTTTGTAACACTAGAGACCAGGTTTTATTCTTTACTGATAATGGGCGTTTGTTTAGTTTACGTGCTTTCGAAATTGCTGAAAGCTCTCGTTCTTCTCGAGGAAAAACTATTCAGAATTATATTAATCTTGGCTCTCAAGAAAAAGTTGTTATTTTATTAAGTCATTCTCCTGAAAAGAAAGAATTAATTCCAGATTATTTATTAATGGCTACAGAGAAAGGAATTATTAAAAAAAGTTCGATAAAAGAATATCAAAATATTCGTCGGGGAGGAATTATCGCTTTAAAGCTTGCTAAAGATGATAAGCTTATTGGTGCAGTTCTGATTTCTAAAGGAGATGAAGTGATTTTAACTAGCAACAAAGGTCAATCTATTCGTTTTTCTGAAAGTGATACTAGGGCAATGGGGCGTTCAGCTGGTGGAGTTATTGGAATGAAAATTTCTGATGGAGACAAAGTGGTCAGCTTAATAGCTATAAATAAAGATGAAGAAAAATTAAAACAGCAGCAAATACTTGTAATGAGTGAAAATGGTTTTGGAAAAAAAACTAGGCTTGGAGAATACAGAAAACAAAAGAGAGGGGGAAGAGGAATTAAAACGATGAAGATAACAGAAAAAACAGGTGAGCTTATTAAGGCATGCTTGGTAGAAAATGAGGAATTTTTAGCAACGGTTTCGCAAAAAGGACAAATTATTAAAACTCCTCTTAAAAGTATCTCTGTTTTAAAACGTTCTACTCAAGGAGTTAGAATTATGAAGTTAGGACAAGGAGATAAGATAGCTAGTATTACTCTATTGTAAAATATTTGATATAATAAAAATTAAGAATAATAAATACTCAGATAACTTAATAATTTTAAATGAACTCTTTTCTTAACCCTGAAGAGATAGTAAAAACATTACCAATCAGAGAAGGCATGATTGTAGCTGATTTTGGTAGTGGCTCAGGGCACTTTAGTCTATCAATAGCAAAACACGTGAAACCTTCTGGGAAGGTTTATTCTTTAGATATCTGGAAGCCTTCTTTAGAAGCATTAGAATTTAGAGCTAAAATTGAAGGGCTTTTAAATATTATTGAACCGCGTTGGGCTAATTTAGAAGAAACTCGAGGAAGTAATTTGCCAAATGGTTCTTGTGACTTAGTGATAATTTCAAATATTCTTTTTGAAATAGAAAACAAAGAGAATCTTTTTTCTGAGGCAAAAAGAGTTCTAAAACCAGAGGGTTCTTTAATTCTTGTTGAATGGTACCCAGATAAGTTGCCTTCACAAAAAAAATTATTTCCTTTAAATAAAGAAGAAGCTTTAAACTTTATTGAAAAAATAGGGTTTCAATTAGAAAGAGAACTGCCTTTAGGGGTTACTCATTATGGTTTTTTAGCAAAATTACCAAAATTAAGAGAATAATCTATTATTAATAATTTCAAAATATGCCTTTAATGTCGCATCAAAAAAAAATTATTTTAATTGCAGTTGCTTTTATCGTTTTGATTGTTATTTTAGGAGTTTTCTTTCGTAGAATTCGTCCTGCTCCTGTTTCTTTGGAGTTTTGGGGAATATCAGATGAACCGATCGTTTTTAACTCATTAATTCAGGGTTTTAAGAAGACATATCCACATATTTCAATTAATTATACTTTGAAAGACCAAAAGACCTATCACGAAGATCTTTTGATGGCTCTTGCTGACAATAAGGCTCCTGATATTGTGATGCTTCAAGATAATTGGTTGCCTCATTATGAAGATAAAATTTATCCTTTGGATTTAACAAAAGATAAATATTTTAATCTTCTAGATTTAGAACAAACTTTCTCGCAAATATCTAGAAACGAGGTGGTAAAAGACAGTTATTTGTTTGGTTTGCCTCTTTATACTGATGTTCTTGCTCTTTATTACAATAAGGATGTTTTTAATCATTATAATATAGTTCTTCCTCCAGCAACTTGGGAAGAAGTTCTTAATTTGATTCCTACTTTAAGGCGAGTTAATCCCCAGGGTCAAATTACTAGAGCAGCTATTGCCTTAGGCTCTTCATCTAATGTAGATTGGAAAACAGACATTTTATCAGCTTTAATAATGCAATATGGAGGCGAAATTGTTGATACTAGTGAGCAAAAAGCAGTTTTAAATGTTAGTATTAATAAAGAAGATAAAAAAATTGTTCCAGGTGAAGAAGCTTTAAATTTTTATACCCAATTCAATGATCCATATTCTCGTTATTATACCTGGAATGATAATTTTGTTGATTCAACAATTGCTTTTAGTCGAGGAGAGACTGTAATGATGATTGGGTATAATCAAGCAAAAAAAACTATTGATAAATACGGAGCCAATCTTAATTATGGTATTGCTTCTTTGCCTCAATTTGCTAATAG
Source organism: Minisyncoccota bacterium (assembly GCA_028711005.1). Taxonomy (GTDB): domain Bacteria; phylum Patescibacteriota; class Minisyncoccia; order UBA6257; family UBA6257; genus JAQTTC01. Next base: position 8,423 of record JAQTTC010000008.1, on the reverse strand, counting down.
CCCTTCAATAATAAATTATGGACAGACAATGACCTTGGCAGTTTTAAAAAACTCAGAATACCATCAAGAAAGCTGGAATTTTTTAAAGTTTCTTAGTCAAAAGAATAATGCTCAAAATTATTTCCTTCAAACAAAAAATCCACCAACTCGTTTAGATCTAATTCAAGAATATTTAAATGATCTAGATAGCGGCATCTTTATTAGAGAAATAGCAACAAGCTATAATTGGCACCAATATGATTTTCAGAGCATTAATACTATTTTTAAGGAGATGATAGAAGCAGTAACCTATAAAGGAGATGCTTCTTTAAAAGCTGTTAATACAGCAGTAGAAAAGATTAATTATTTCTGGAGCCAGAAGTAAAAAATCAATTATATAAATTAATATATAAAGATGAAGGCCATGAAGATAAACAGTAAAATAGCAACAAGAATTTTTCTTTTTTCTTTCTTTTTTTGCCTCTTATTGGTACCGTTTATAACACAAGCTGATTCATCGTGGTGGCCATTAGTTCGATGTGGTGGCCCTACTCAACCTGATTGTACTCTCTGCGATTTATTAGATCTTGCTCAGAGAATATTGCATTTTGCTATGCAAATAGCTTTTTTGATAGTTGTTGGGTTCATTGTTTATGGAGGTTTCCGTTGGGTTTTTTCTGTAGGTAAAGAAGAAAACATTAGAGAAGGTCAACGAGTCATAACAAATGCTATAATAGGTTTGATTATTATTTTATCTGCTTGGTTAATTGTGAATACAGTTTTTTGGTTTATTGCTCAAGTTGGTTTCAGTAGTGAATATTACACTGGAACTTGGTATAATATTGAATGTCCTAAATAAGATAACAAATGAATTATTTAATAAAATGAGAAAATATTTAGTTTTTATTTTATCCCTTACATTGATTACTTTAATAGCTGCTCCTGCTCTAGGGGTGACATTTCCTAATCCTTTTGGAGAAGAAGGCCCTCAGGATGTTGTTAGTTTGTTCAATAGCATAATTAATTTTTTGATTTTAAGAGTAGCCCCTCTTGTTGCCATGGCTTTAATTATTTATGCAGGTTATCTTTATATGTCTTCTGGTGGGAATGAGCAAAAAATTAGAACCGCTCACAGGGCTTTAATTTGGGCTTTAGTAGGGTTTGCCATTGTATTATTATCTTATTCTATATCTAACATTATTAAAGAAGTTTTATATGGATAACCAAAAACAAGGCTTAGTTCATTATATTTATTATTGCCAGCGTAAATTTAAAATTAATTGATATTGGGGTTGTACTTTGCTATAATATATCTAAGTAGGCTTTCTGTTTTGTAATTTAACTATTCAAAGGTCGATTTAAATTAAATTAATTTAATAAAATGAAAAAATATATTTTACCTGTAATATCTATTCTAACCATTGGGATGTTTCTAGCTGTTCCAGTTTTTGCTCAAGACTATCCATATGGTACAATACCAGATTTGAAGGTTGGCGATGTCATTGGTGAGTCAGGATTATTTATGAAAATATTGAACTGGACTTTTAACATCATAATTATTTTAGGACTTATCTATATACTGTTTGCAGGTTATCGATACATGACTTCTGGGGGAGATTCAGCCAAAGTTCAAGCTGCATTACAGAATCTTATTTATGCACTAATAGGTATTGCAATCGCAATACTTGCCAGAGCATTAGTTAATTTTGTGGTTGGCTGGGTATCAACAGGGACATTTCAAATATAAACGAAGTTGTTTTTATTATGGAATAATCCAAATAATTAATTAAAAACTCCGTTTAAAAACGGAGTTTTTAGTTTTTAAATTGTTTTTATTCAAGGTGCCGCGGGGGAGATTTGAACTCCCACAGGGAAAACCCTAATAGGTCCTAAACCTATTGCGTCTGCCAGTTCCGCCACCGCGGCACATTTTTTATTCTTCCTCCTCGATTTTTAAAGTCTTTTTTTTGGTTTTTACTAATTTTGGCAGATAAATACTAAGCAGCCCATTTTTGATAGTTGCTTTTGCTTTATCAGCGTTTATCTCTTGGGGGAGAATTAAAGAACGGGAAAATGGTCCCCAGAAACATTCGTTATAATAAAACTTTTCAATTTTATTTTCTTCTTCTCTTTCCCTTTTCCCTCTGATAGTAATCATGTCATTAGTAATAGAAATATCTAAATCGCCAATTACTACTCCTCCAATTGCTGCCTGCAAGACTAAATCATCTTTTATTTCATAAAGGTCAACTGCTAACTCTCCTTCTTCTTCTGATGAAGGCCAACTATTTTCTTTATTTATCTTTTTAGAAATTGTTTTTTCTGCCATGTTGTTTAATTATTTATTAATTTTAATTGGTTTTTGAATCTGTTTTAAAATATCAAACGCCCAAAGGATAAAAATACAAGTCGAGAAAAGAGCCAAGCTTATTAAAAATACTGCGTCGCCACCTAAGTTTATAATAGCAATATTGAACACCCAATGCAATAAAATTCCCAATATTAAACCAATGCCTAAGTATCTTTTTTTTCCAGTAACTAATTTTAGCGCCCAAAAAAAACCAATAATTCCTGAGCTTAAGGCATGAAGTAGGTTAGCTCCAATAAAACGTAAACTCATTATTTGAAAAGTAGGTAAAAAATTTCCATGAGTAACAATTTCTTGATAAGTTACTAAGATGTTTTCTACGGCGCCAAATCCTAAAGCTATAACAATTAAGTAAATCATAGCATCAATAGCTTCATCAAAATGTTTATTACTTCTTAAGGTGAAAGCAGCTGTGCAAAATTTTACTAATTCTTCAATTCCAGCTACCATTAAATAAATAAAAGCTGAAAGAATAAAAGGGAGAGTTTTTTGAACATTAATTTGGAATAAATCAAGAAGGTAATTCTCTGCCAACCAAATAAAGGGTGTAATTATTATACCTAATAAAAAAAGAACTAAAATCCAGCGCAAAGGCTCTGGTTTTTTAATATCTTGCCAAAGAAAAAATATTAACCAAAGGGCAATAGGTAAAATTCCAATTAAACTTGCTAAAATAAAAGTTAAAACCATTTATTTATCATCAATAAATCAGTTTTTTTGTTTTGATAATTAGGAAGCTTTTGCCAGATAGCTTCAGTCACAAAAGGCATAAAGGGATGCAGCATTTTAAGGCAATCTTTTAAAATTATATAAAGGATGTACTGAGCTTGTTTTTTGTTCTTATTGTTTCTAATTCTATTTTTCATTTCCTCAATGATTTTATCAGCAAAAACATGCCAAAAATAATGATAAATAGTTTCACCAGCTAAAGAAAATTTAAAATCATTTAAATTAGCAGTTACTTTCTTTTGTGTTTTTTTCAAGTTCATTAATATTTTTTTATCTCTTGAATTTAAAATTGGTTTCTTGCCATCATAATCACTCAAGTTGCTAAGTACAAAACGAGAAGCATTCCATATCTTATTAGCAAAATTTCGATAGCCTCTGATTTTATCTTCAGAAATAATAATATCATTACCTGGAGTGTTTCCAATGATCAAAGCCATTCTTAAGGCATCAGTTCCATAAGTTTCAATAACAGCTAAAGGGTCAATTACATTTCCTTTAGATTTTGACATTTTTTGCCTGTCTTTATCTCTTACTAAACCATGCAAATAAACTGTTTTAAAAGGTATTTTTCCGGTGCGATAAATACCTAAGATAATCATTCTTGCTACCCAAAAGAATAAAATATCCCAACCAGTTTCCATTACTTCAGTTGGATAGAATGTTTTAAAGTCTTTTGATTTTATTCCTTCAGAAGAGAAAAGAGTGGCAAATGGCCATTGACCAGAAGAAAACCAGGTGTCTAAGACATCAGGATCTTTTTTGATATTTTTACTTTGACAATAAATACATTTTTTAGGAGTTTTATTTATTTCTATAAATGATTGTTTACAATCCTGACAATGATATCCTGGTATTGGGATTCCCCAACGAATTTGTCGGGAGATATTCCAGTCTTTAATATTATTCATCCAATGGAAAAATACTTTTTCAAAGCGAGAAGGAACAATTTTAACTTTTTTATTTTTAACAGCTTCTACGGCTAGATCACGTAAGGATTTTTTTGTTTTTGGTAAAGGCTTTGTCATTGCTATAAACCATTGATCCATTAGCATTGGCTCTATTTTGGTGTTGCATTTATAGCAATGTCCAACTTGATGGAGATAATCAACTTCTTTTTCAAGGGAACCATTCCTTTTTAAAATCTCAACAGATTTTTCTCTTGCCTGAGATACGTTAAGTCCAGCTAGAGGTCTTGCTAGTTTGTTAAAGTATCCATCAAAATTTAATGTTTCTATTGCTTCTAGTTTATGCTTTTGCCCTATTTCAAAATCTAAGGAATCATGGGCTGGAGTAATCTTCAGGGCTCCAGTGCCAAAATCAATGTCTACTAACTTATCACTAATAATGGGTATTTCTCTTCTAGTGATTGGTTCTATTGCAATTAAATTAATTAATTTTTTATATCTTTTATCTAGAGGATTAACAGCAATAGCGGTATCTCCTGGAATAGTTTCAGGTCTTGTAGTAGCAACGGTAATCCATTTGTCTTTTTTATCTTTAAGCTTGTATTTAACAAAATAAAGAGTTCCTTTTTCTTCTTGGTATTTAACTTCTAAATCAGAAAAGGCGGTCTTGTGTTTAGGACAATAATTAACAATTCTTTTTCCTCGATAAAGTAAACCGTCTTTCCATAGTTTCTCTAATGTCTGGTAAACAGTTTTTTGGATGTTTTTATCAAGAGTAAATTTTTCTCTTGACCAATCACAGGAAGCACCTAAAAGCTTTAATTGCTTTTTTACTATTTTTTTATTTTTCTGGGTATATCCCCAAACAGATTTGAAAAATTCTTCCCGGTTCATCTCTAGTCCTGATTTTCCTTGTTTTTCTAATTCTTTTTCAAATACTACCTGGGTTTCAAATCCTGCATGATCGGTGCCTGGTAACCAAAGAGTTTTTTTGCCTTGCATTCTTTGATAACGAATCATTAAGTCTTGAAGAGTGGTTCCAACTCCATGGCCAATATGTAAAGGAGCATTGGCATTAGGCGGGGGCATTATAATACAAAAAGACTTTTGTTTTTTATTAGAAGATTGTCGCAATGGTGATTTATCAGGATTAAAAAATCCTGACTTTTCCCAAAGTCGATAAATTTTTGGTTCAATTTTTTGATGATTGTAAACTTTATCCACGATTAGCTATCTTTTATAATAATAATTTATAATCTTAAATTTGCTTCTGCTTGAAATTTTTTCCAATCCCAAGATTTTTTTTCAGAACCATTTAAGTATTGAAAAAATCCTGCTAGCGCTATCATTATAGCATTATCAGTTGTGTATTCCAATAAGGGAGTGAGGAAATTAATATTATTTACTTTCTTTTTTTCTAATGTTTCTTTAAATTTTTCCCTTAGTCGTTGATTAGCAGAAACTCCACCAGTTAGGATGATTGATTTTGCTTTAAACTCCAAGGCTGCTTTTATTGTTTTTTTAACTAAAACATCAGTGATTGCTTCTTGAAGTTCATGAGAAAGAATTGGTCTTAATTGCTTTTCTTTCTTTTTAAAATCTATTTCTTGGGCTAAATAAAGAAGGGCGGTTTTTAATCCAGAAAAAGAAAAATCATAATCTTGGGAATTAATCATTGGGCGAGGTAAGGAAAATGCTTGGAGTTGATCTTTGTATTTTAATGCTTGATTAGCAATGGCTGGCCCACCAGGATAATCAAGTCCTAAAATTCTTGCTCCTTTATCAAAACATTCTCCAGCAGCATCGTCTCGAGTTTCACCAATAATTTTATAATCCCCAAATTTTTTAATATAAATTAATTGAGTGTGACCACCAGAGACTAAAAGGCAAATAGCAGGGAATATTTTTTTATTGTCGGCATTTAATAATTGATAGTTTTTATTTATTTTTGGTAATAAAAAACTAAATAAATGGCCTTCTAAATGGTTGATTCCAATAATTGGTTTTTTTAATGACCAAGCTAAAGTTTTAGCAAAGTTAACACCAATTAATAAAGAAAGAATTAACCCCGGTCCTTTTGTAATTGTAATTAAATCAATTTTAGAAATATCTTTTTTAGAACCGAACGCTTGAATTATTGCTTTTTGTGTAACAATTGGAATATTTTTGGCATGCTCTCTGCTTGCTAGCATCGGAACTACACCCCCATATTTTTTGTGTATTTTAATTTGGCTAGAAATTACACTGGAAAGAGGTTTAATAAAAAAACCGGCTTTGGTTTTTTCAGCTTTCAAAACACCAACAGCCGTTTCATCACATGAGGTCTCAATTCCTAAAATATTCATATTAAGATAGTGGCGCTAATGGGATTTGAACCCATGTTCCGGGATTGAAGGCCCCGTGTCCTAGACCAAGCTAGACGATAGCGCCCAATTTTTAGTATTTTAGTATATCAAAAAGAATCTTATCTTACAAGAACAGTTTTGATAGCAACCCTTTTAGAAGCCGCACCTACAGGCCAACAACTTTGAAGTATTAAAGTTGGTTCTTCGCTTGGAGGAAAAACTGTTTCTGTTGTTTCTGATCCTTGGGGCCAAGGAATAAATATTTGTTTATCTGTTACTTCAAAAATTAAAGGTTTTTGTTCCCAAAATACATAAATCTTATCTCCTAATTCTAATTCATTTAGTAAGGCAAAAACTGTTCTATACTTACCTGATTCCCATGGGTATTGAGAACTATGTCCGATGATAATTGAATAACCTTGGCCTGGAATAGATGAACCTGGATAAAGGACAACCCCTTTTTTAAGTTCTCCATAGATTAAATCTAAATTAGAACTAGTAAGTTTCCTAATAGGGGCTTTAATATTAAATTGAGGCAATTCTAAAATATTATTTTCGTATGCTTCCGCGGGTACATTAGGTAAATTTATGCTTGGTTTTTCAATCAGAATTGGAAATTCTGCGTCAATAGTAGGCGAAAATTCTGTTTCTTCGATTAAGGGAGAAATTTTATTTAAAAAAACAGGAGGGCGAAATAATTCTTCTTGAAAAGCTGTAGTTAATTGTTGGCTTTTGTACTTTACCCAAGACGGAAAAGCAGTTCCGTTTAAAATAAAAAATATAATAGCAAAAATTACTATAAAAATTTTAAAAAAAAGATTGATATTTTTAATCATTAAATAAAGTAGATGTAACGAATGTTTTTTAAAATTAAGGAATCATTAACTTTCCAATCACGTTTTCTAATTGAAAAGTAATAAAAGACGTTCCTAAAATAAAGATTATTGCGCTTCTTAAAACCAATTCAGAAAATGCAGGTTTTACGCTTTGTCGTTCTAAAAAGATTCCAATAAGAATTATTCCCCCAAACAACATCATTAACCCTGCAATAATTCTGTCAGCTAAATTCATTTGATTCCTTATATTGTCGTTAATTTTATTTAATATATTTTTTTCTGTTGACAATTGAGTTCCAATTATTGTCTCTGATGGAATTTTCATCTGAGCAATAGTTGTTTTAGCTGTTGTTTTTTCTGTTTGATGGGTTACTCCTTCTGTAGTGGTAGTTGTTTCTATGTTTTGTTTTGGATCTGGTTCTATGAATTCTTCCTCAGCATTGGTATTGGGCTGGGCTTGTTCAGACAGAACATCACTTTCCTCTGTTTGCTCAATAGAAACTATGGTTTCTTGATTTTCTGGCTTTTCTTCTTCAATTTCTTGAGCCAAAGCAATAGGGGGTGTAGTTTTAGATGCAGTAGCACCAAATAGTTGGACTACAAGAATTCTATTAATACCTTCATTATTTAAATCCCCGGAAATAACAGCAATCCCCATGTCCTGATAGTTTTTATTTAAAAGGTTTTCTTTATGTGAAGGGGAATTAAGCCAACCATTCACCACTTCCTCACTATCTAAAAAATTCATAGCTAAATTTTCTCCTGCATAATAATAATTGTATCCAGAGATTTTAATCCAATGCCAAGGAGAAATTCCTGTAGGACTATAATGATTAAAATATGAATTTTTTAGCATGTCCTCAGCTTTATATTGAGCAGCCTGATTTAATAAATTATTTTCTGTCACCGGGCTTAATCCGTATTGTTGACGAATCTCGTTTGTTAGGCTAAATATTTTTTGAGCACTAACATCAGCAAAAAGAGAGGATTGTTTAACTAGAATTAAGTTAAAGCTAAAAACAATTTTTATTAATAAGAATAAAAGAATAAATATAGAAATAGCCCGATCGCTTAAAAGAGAAGGGTTAAAATTATTTTCCTTTGTTGGGAAAAACCAGCTTTTAATTTTAGATAATATTTTCATATCTAATCTAATATTACAATAAAGTTTGATTAATTTAAAGGTATTTTCATTATACCACATTTTATCCTTGTTGACAATAGTAATTTATTGTATTCTAATGAAAAACCCGTTCATTTG
>JAQTTC010000023.1 GCA_028711005.1 Minisyncoccota bacterium | reverse complement strand
CTTCAAAAAAACCGCTTTTCCATAATTGTTCTACCAACTTAGAGTCTAGTTCTTTAATGTTCTTTAAAATCTCATTAACTACCCAAGCCCTAGTTCCATAATATTTTTTAATAGTTGGTACAAATTTTTTAGTACTTTCTTTAGCTTTTTTGCTTGATTTATTCTTTAAAATTCTTCTTATTTCTTTTAATTGCATAAAAAATGATTAAAAAATTATAAAAGCAATAATTAATAATAAAGCAAGAATAATACAGGTTTTTAATTTATGCTCAGGGGCAATTAAGTACCCAATTGAGACCATAATAATTGTCATAATAGCAGGAGAGAAGGTGTCTATGAAAGACTGAATACTTGCTTCTGAGCAAATGTTTCCATCAACAAAAACAAGATAAATTAACCAATAAAGAAAGAAAAGAGTAATAAAACCGATAATAAAAGCCACAGGAAAAAGAATGATCCAACGAAGCCAATATATCCAATCTTTTTTTATTTTCATATTATAAAAATTACCAACTACCACCACCGCCACCACCAAATCCTCCTCCGGAAAAACCGCCACTGCCAAAACCAGAACCGCCACTGGCAGCAGTGAATCCTGCGGTAACAAAACTTGAATTTATTCTTGAATTGATGTTTCCGATACTGGAAGCTATAACAACCGAGTTTAAATTCATCCCTTGTTTTCCTTGATACCATTCAGGGATCGCAGCATTAATATCTTTAAATAATTTTGCCCATTGTTTTTCAACACCAAATAAAATCGCATAAGGAAGATATTCGGCAAACTTTTCAGGATGGGCCTGAGGAGAAAAATGAAATTTTACTCTATCTCGTTCCACCATTTTTAAAAATAGCTCAAATCCTTTTAATTTTTCTTTTACCTCCATTCCTTGTTCTGTTAAAGAAGGCATAATTTTAATAAAAATAGAAAAGATAACAATAATAACAAAAGTTCCTCCGAAACTAATAAACAGGCCTAAAGCAGGTTTACCAGCGCATATGCTTACAAAAAAGCTAACTAATAAAAACAGAACCGTGGTTACAATCTGCCAAATTTTAAGTTTTTTAGTAAGGACAAAAGGATTTTCAGGAATTAATTTTTTCTCTATTAAGCTTTTGCCTAAAGAAACTTTGGCTTGCTCCAAATCTTTTTTAATTTTTGCTTGTTTTGAAGCCGAAGAAGAATTTTTAAGACTAGAAAGAAAAATCTCGTTTTTACCTTCAAAAATATTATCTAATAAATATTTTTCATATTCACTAAGTAAATCTTCCGGTTTATGCTTGTCGGTTTTAATAAATTTCCAATCAGTTGATTTAAAGAATAAAATCTTTTTTTGTTCTTCTTTAATTATAAAATAACCCCTTCTGGCTAAATCAATCAGAGTTGCTGTAGCCATTTTGCCTAAATTAACTAATCCTTCGGTTATGATAATATGAGCTTCTGCTGGATTCACATTAGCTGGCGCTTCGTATTCTGCCATTATTGATTTAACAGTTCTTGGATTACGACCCTTTTTCCACCACAAAGAAAAAAGAATGATAAAAACTATAAAAGGAACAAAAAACAAAAGATATTGTAGAGCAAATAAAAATCTACCAAATAAGCTGATTTTTCCTGAAGGAGTGTATAAATTAACAGGAGATATAATTTTACCTTCTGTTGTCTCAATATATTGTTTTTCTACTTCTTTAGTAAAACCTTTTGGCCAATTAACAGCTACGGTTAGTCCTTCTTTGGGGTTTAGGTTAGAAGATTCAAAAGAGATAACTCTGGCTGAAAGAGCTTTATCTATTTGGCAATTTTGTTCTTTAGAGCCTAATAATCCGGTATAACAAATTGCTTGAAAATCATCTAATGACGCTTCAGCGAAAAAATTGTCTAAAGCAAAATATGCCGTACTGTGCTCAATTGGCACTTGCCAATTATTACCGATAACATTCCAAAACAATTCATCATGATCGTCAAAATAGTTAATAGCGCCTTCAAGGACATATTTAATAATATATGTTTTTTGACCGCTAATTAATTCATTTGCAGATCCAATTTTAATAACAAAATCATTGCCTTGTTCATAAACATCATATTCAATATTATTATTTTCTTTATCTTTGACAGATAAAACTTGATAATTTAAAACTAAAGTTTTTTCTTCTAAAGGATAGCGAAAAGGAATATAGCGAATAATTCCATGTTTTTGATTAAAACCAAAATCATAATTAATTGTTTCTTGAATTTCTACACTAGAATCTTCTTTTACAAGAATATTGCTTTCAAAATTATGAATTACTTCTTGACCATTAGCTAAAACAACATTATTACCGATAAAAACACTACTTAAAATGATTAATAAATAGATTATTCCCTTTTTCATAAATACTTCTTTTGATCTAATAATTACTTTATTTTTTCCCAAGAGGCTACTTGACCTTTTCTGATTATAAAAAGAGGATGAGCTTTGATTTTTTTAATCTTTTTAATCTCTAAGTATTTTTTATAATCTCTTTTTTTAAGCTTAAGTAATAAATGTTTTATTTCATATTCTATTTGCCCTGAAGTAATTAATAATTTTTCTTTTGTTATCCCCAACCCTATTTTATCTCTAGAAAAACCATATCCCCTCTTTTTTGCTTCCTGGTAAATTTCAGATAAATAATAATTAATACTTTTTAAAGGATTTTTGGCTTCTTTAAACCTAATAAGCTGAGGGTGATTTTTGTAACCTTTTGTTTTACATGATAACACTTTTTTAGCTAAAAGAGTTTCACGCCATAAAGCGACAATTCCTTTTTTATCCAAATATTGAGGATGAATGCTCCATAATCTCATTTAGTTAATAATATTATTTTGTACTTTTCAATATTATGCTTATTATATCAAAAAACCGCCAGAAAGGCGATTTTTTGATGTTTAATCTTTTGTGATTACTAACCTTTTTTAAGAAAATCTATAGCTACATAAACAGCTGATAATCCAACTAATATATAAACTATTTTTGAAAGCAGAGACATTGCACCAAAGATCGCAGCTACTAAATCAAATCCCAATAAACCTATTAATCCCCAATTAAGTCCACCTATAATTACAAGGATTAAAGCAATATTTTTTAAAGATTTCATTTTTTATTATTTATTTAAATCTCGACCTTGTCTCTATTATACCATAAATTAGAAGTCAATATGAAACCTTATTTCTTAATTAAGTTTTTGTTTTTCTGCCATTTAGTTAATTTTATCATAAATATTAATGCTGTGATATCCAATCGGCTGTTTTAAATTTAGCTTTTATCCCATTTGAAATTATTACCAAAATGGCCCCATTCACTGGTTTTAGAATAGATGGGTTTTCTTAAATCTAAGAATTTAATAATTCCTTGGGGAGTTAAATTAAATTCCTGAATTTCCATTTCTTTATTATCAATCAAAGTTCTTTTCATTAAAGGTTGTTTTTGACCGATAGCATAAGCTATTTTAACTAAAACTTCTTTTGCTCTGTATTTTTTTAAATATGTTACAGCTATTTTTCTTGCCATATAAGCAGCACTACGATCAACTTTTGAAGGATCTTTACCGCTAAAACAACCACCACCAACAGGAATTCTTGGACCATAACTATCAATAATAATTTTTCTTCCAGTTAAACCAGTATCAGCATCAAAACCACCAATATTCCAATTACCACAAGGATTAATAAAATATTCTTTTGATTTTATTAAAGATTTTACTAATTTTTCTAAATCTTTTTGTAAAACATTTTGAAAACTAGCAACTGCTCTTAAAACTTTTTTACCCTCTATTGTTACTTGAGTTTTGCCATCAAAAGGATATTTTTGATAAATTTTCTGACATAAATTTCTTGCCAATTCATATTCTAAAGGCATTAAGCTTTTTGTTTCTTTAGTAGCATAACCAATCATAATTCCTTGATCTCCAGCTCCGCCAATTTCTACTCCTTGTGCAATTTCTGGACTTTGTTCTACTAAATTAATAGTTAAGTTGTATTTTTTACCTGTTAAGTTATGCACAAGATTAGCTATTTCTTTTTTATTTATCTTAGCTTTACTTCTTACTTCTCCAATAATAATGATTTGATTATGGCCACCCATTACTTCTATAGCTGTTCGGCTATATTTATCTTTTTTAAGATAATAATCTAAAATTCTATCTGCAATTTGATCACAAATTTTATCAGGATGTTTTGGAGAAACAAATTCTGCTGTTTTAATGTTCATATTTTTATTTATTAAAATTAAAAAACCCTTTCCTAAAAAGAAAGAGTTAATCAACTGTTATCCCTCCCTTTTAGGGACTGGATTTAGCACCTTCTTTAAGGAATTACCTTAAAGGGTTGCTG
>JAQTTC010000022.1 GCA_028711005.1 Minisyncoccota bacterium | reverse complement strand
ACACACCTCCCCGAAGATTATCGCAGTTACGCCGCGTCCTTCATCGCCTTACTGTGTCAAGGCATCCACCATCTGCCCTTATTACAACTTTCCCATCTTTAGTGAAAAGACCAACTAAAGATGAAATACTTTACTAAATTAAGGATAATTTAATAAAGCGAAATTTTCAAAGAACCTTCAAACAAGAATTCTGGATTAAAAAAGCCACCGTGAAGTGGTGGCGTCCATAAACAGAGATAGTTTGCCTATCCACTTCTTTTTTTGTTGTGCTTTTCTAAAATAATTATCATATTGTTCAGCTTTTATATTATATTCAATATTTTATAAAAGTCAACCCCCAACCGTTCACCAGCACTAAGGACTTGACAAATATTTTCCATTTGCTATACTAAGGATGCTGTCATTTTTGGCTTGCCAAAAGTGGCAGCATTTTTTTATAATTTTAAACTTAATAAAAAATGCAGGAAAATATTTTCCTGCATTTTTGATGTCTTCTTAATCTAATCTATAAAAGCTTTTACTCTATATCTTTCTTTATTTTTCCTAGTAACTCTTGAGCAAATTCTTTACCACCTAAACCAAAAGCTAGTCCTCCAGCAATAGCTAACATTGCCACAATTCCAGTGAACAAAGTATTAACTATATATGAAGCAACCTTTAATTGAGACAAGGCTGTAATCAATCCAAAAATAAGAAAGGCCCAGCGAGAAATAGCAGCTAGAAAATTTTGATATTTTAATCCAGCTCCAGCAACAGAGGCTCGAATAAATTTAGCAAAATATTCACCCAAAACAATAGCTGCTAGAAGAATTAAAATAGCAACTAAAACATTTGGTAAATAATTTACAATGCTGTTTATAAAATCACCAACAGCAAACAAGCCCCAAATATTACAAGCTGCCACTAAGAACGCAAGTAAAATTAACCATTTAACAATCTGCCCAATAAAGAAACCTGAATCTAATCGAACTCCAGCTTTCTCAGTAAATCCTTTAAAACCAATCTTTTCTAAAATAGGATCAATTTTTAAAATATCAATTAATTTTTCAACTAACTGAGCAATCCCATTACCAATAATTAAACCTACGAAAAAAACAATTAATCCACCTAGAAGAGTAGGAAGAAAAAGAATAAAGCCATTCCACAATTCAAATAATGCAGTGGCACTAGCCTGAGTTATAGTACTAATCATATTTTTATTTTTTAAATTTTGTTTCTTCGTTTATTAACGAAGATAAATTATTTTAATTTTCGACCTTTTAAGATTATATATATTATATAAAAATTATCTCCGTCAAGCAAGTAAAATAATTAAAATAGTGGCTCATCCAAGATTCAGTTGGAACCAGCTCATCAAGGAGCTGCAGGAATGGCAACAGCTACAGGCATCCTTTTTGATTTTAAATAGCTAATAGAAGTTTCTAATTAATCCAATCATGTCTGGAATATTCCAATTTGCTTTATTCTAACTTAATCATTGAAAGAAAAATAATGGAATAAATTTGCATTGAAATACAAATTTTTCTTATTTAATTAATCTATAAATAACCAACTAAAATATCTACTATCTATCCCCAAGCAACCCTCTCAAGAGCCCTTGTAGATTGGAAGGAATAATCTCTTGCCACCAAGGGAGATGAAGAGCTTCAATCTCAATAAATGGATCTCCAGTACCAAGAACATCTTCATATACATCACAATCTTCATCATTATGTGGATCTGCTGGTATTGGACCAGTACAAGCCACTAGTTCATATCTGTATGTTCCAGGAGTTTTGATAGTAAAGTTCTTGCTTTGACCAAAGCCAGGATTGACAGAACCACTAAGAGTTTCTATTTGTTCTTCTGCTTCTATGCAATTATCTGAAATACACTTAATCTCTGCTGTAGTACAAATATCATTAGTAGACCATTTGGCAATTGTTTCAATATCTACCCAAGCTCTTTCAGGGAGTTCGAATTTATTAATTCTGCATCGAGGAATTTCATCATATCCATTATCCCCATTGTCTCCATTTTCTATTCCTCCTTCCTTGGTAACCTTTATACTGCTACTGCAATTTTTATAACCAGAATTCCCAGTACAACTAACTGTATAAGTTTTAGAAGAAACGGTTTGAGTAAAGGTGTGAGGAAGGGAGTAACCACTCACTTTACATTTGTCAAGAGATGTATTCTTTAAATTAGTGGCTGAAATAGTAACTTGATCTTGATCTTCGGAAAGATTTTTTGGGGAAGCTGTAGCAGTAACTGAACAAAATTTACTTGACGAAGGTGAACTACCACCATATTTCTGTTGACAATCTGACGATGAAATACATTCATCAGATTTAGCATATACACTAGGCCTACAAACATAAGCATATCCCGCAATAGGAGAAACATCTGTTTCGCTCATTTCATGATTTACTATTATTGATTGTGTACACTCACTAAAAAGGCAGCCAGGATCACAAGAAGAACCTACTGGGCTACATTCATCTCTTAATTCGTGTATATCATATTGTTCTGTCACTGAAACACATTTCCCAGCAACACATTTATTATAAGTTGTTTTTTTTGCTGCATTTCTACATATTTGATCAGTACATGGTGGAGGACATTCTTTAACACACTCTTGTTGACTTACACACCGAAGATCGTTATCACAGTACTTGCAAGTTTTAAGAGGATATTTACAATCTTGTGGAGGAGAGCACGTAGACCCAGATGAGCTAGAAGAACTAGATGAACTTCCAGACGGCTGAGAAGTAGATTGTTGCACTGTCTCCACTACCTCTACTACTACGGCAGTAGTTATTGCAGCTGCTACTGCAATGGCAATAAAGACGAAGATAAACCCTTTATTTTTTTTCATAATAATGTTTATAAATATATATTATAAATTTTACATTTATTAATCGAATATTCTAGCTTTTAAATTTAAAACTGGAAAATGATCCTTTTCAATAATCCCTTCTTCAGTTTTCAATTCAATATTAATATCCATAGCAGGATCAGGATAAAGATTAGCTCTTAATAAAGTAAAAATACCAAATGGGTCTTCTGGCGCACGCCTACAACTCATGCACATATCGACGGAGGGAATAATTCCTTTTATTTCAAAGCGAGATTCGGGATGAAAAATAAAACATTCTTCAGGAAAACTAATTGCAAGACCCTCACTTTCTTGAACCTTTCGATGTATATCAGTGCCAAGACAAACGTAATTAAAATCAGGAAAATCTTGAATATATGGAATTTGAGAAGAATCTACTATAATTTCAATTTCCTCATTTGATCTAAATTCTTCACGATCTGTACAATCATAAATCTGTCCATCGCGAATACAACATACAGCATAAGCATTATTCTCTAATAAACTCTCACAACTATCAACGGATTTTAATTTTGCCATGAGAGCTAAATAATCTAATTCACTCCTTCTTTCATCAAAGTAAATTTTTAAACCAAAAAGGACAATTAAAGCTATAAAATAAGTGCCTAAGAAAATAATAACATTTTTTTTGTTTACATCTTTTTTATTCATATATTTTGTATAATGATTAAAATTTAAAACTCTTAATATATTAAAGCAAATTTTAAGATTAAGTCAAATGCTCAATACAGCAATTAAAAAGGACAAATTATTAATTAATAATTTGTCCTTTTTGTTGTTACTTTTGTTTCTGCTTATAAAAATAATCTATTGTTTCATAGTCATCCACCCAAGAAACGGAGTAATTCATCCATGTTATAACTTTTAATTTGTCTTCTTCTAAAAAAAACTCTTCTTCCATTGTACACAGAAACAACTCCACTTTTTCTGGCAATTTAAAGCTTTTGTTTGTAATTTCTTTTTTGTCTACTAATATTAACCCTAAATAAGAATCATCCGGATGAGCTTTTCCCCATTGTTCCACTGAAACATTATTACCCACTTCAATGATTTGAATTTTAGTTACATTATCAGCATTTGGATCTATATTTATCCAAACCCCAATAAATTCTAAGAAATCCGAAGGTGGCTCTATGGGTAAAGGCTCTGGCTCTATAGGCGGCTCAGGCACTACTCCATTGCAGCCTACCAGAAAGCTAACCAAAAAAACCAAAACAAAAAAATTAAATAACCTTTTCATTCTAATTCACCTCTTTCTTATATTTTTAAATTTTCAAGATACAAATCAATAATATTGATAAAACCTACTATTGTATTATAATATTATTTATTGTTATTTTATTTTATTTAATGTTTTTTGTCAAGTCTTTTTTCTAAAAGCCTAATTATAGAAATAATTAAAAAATAGGTGCAGTGGTAAGTTGTTCTAATAAAAAACCACCTAAATCAAGGTGGTTTTGGCTGGTGTCTTGTTTAAGAAAATTAATATGACTAATTTGTGCATTCATCTGCAAATTAATACCCCTGGTGGACCCGATCGGATTTGAACCGACAACCTCCTGTATGCAACACAGGCGCTCTGCCAATTAAGCTACGGGCCCAAATTAAAAGAACAGTTGTTTGTAGTGGGCACACTAGGGATCGA
>JAQTTC010000007.1 GCA_028711005.1 Minisyncoccota bacterium | reverse complement strand
CCTAATTCAACTAAATCATTGCTTAAGAAACTAGGACATTGATTGATCTCTTCTGTTGTTTCCATAATTAAAGCTAAAACTTGAGATTGAGCATTTTTTACAGTCCTAGATAATTCTTCTTTATCATTTTCTTCTAATATAATCTTGTCAGCCATAACCTGTAAATCCTTACTTCTCTCTTGAACATCTTTTGAAACATCTAAAGCAATCTGCTTTTTATCTATTTTTTTAATTTCTTGGGGCACTAAGCCTAAATCTTTTTTAATAATTTTTACAATCTCACTTATCTCTTGTTCATGGTTTTGAACCTTACTTAAATCTTCCATTCTCGCCTTTGCAACTTCTAAACGAACAACCGGTTTTGTATTTTCAGAAGCAAGGTAAATTTTAGCATCTTGCGTTAAGGTTTTTATTGGATACAAAATATTGCCTGGCAAAGCTGTCTGGGCAAAACTAAAAGAGAAAACGAAAAACAAACCCAGAAAAGCAGGAATAAATGCTTTTTGATATTTATTAATAAAAGAAAAAGAGGCCAATCTAACTCTTGGCTTTTCATGTAATAAATTCTGTGGCTTAATTTCTAAGATATTAGCTTTAAGCCAAATAACCCAATCATGATTGGGTTGTATTTTTTTAAATTCACTAATTTTTTTAATAATGTCTTTTTCCTGCATTGAAGAAACAATTAAAGGATTATTTACAAAATTAACTGATTAAACTTCTCTACTACAGAAGACGATAAACCTTTAAAAACGTTACACCTTAAAATTTAAGAATCTAATTGTTTTTTTAAAGATTCCATTGCTCGATGAAGCAAAACTCTAACATTGCCCTCTTTTTTCTTAAGAATCTGAGCAATTTCTTTATTAGATAGATCATCTAAATACTTCCAAATAATAATATCAGCATAAAGAGGATTAATAGACTTAAGAGCTTTTTTAATTTTTTCCATCTCCAAGTCTAATTCTATTCTCTGAGAAAAAGTCGGTTTAGCTACTTGAAAATCAGCTATCTCTCCTAAGCTTTCTAAAGACAAAGGTTTCTTATCTTTTTGACGATAAAAATCAATTATTTGATTTCTAGCTATCTGAAAAAGAAAAGCTTTATGATTAGAAATTTTAGAAGATTGATTTTTTTTATCATTAGAAAAAGATGCCTGAGTTTTCCAGAGCTTTAAAAAAGCCAAAGATGTTAAATCTTGAGCTGTTTCTGCTGAATCTACTCTTAAGTAGACAAAACGAAACACTTTATTTATATTTTGATCATAAAATTCTGAAAATTTCTTCTTGTCCATGACAGTTTAATCTATTAATTGACAAATCACTTTGGATATTTTTTCTGGATCATGACGAAGTAAAGATCCTTTTCTTAATAAACGAGTAAAAATTACTTTTGGTTTTTTCCAAGAACTTAACACTTTTCTATCATATTTTACTAATTCAGCTTTTTCCTTTTTATACTGATTTAAATACAAAGATTTAGGTTTTTCAATGTTAACTAAGAAATAATCAATAACATCCTTGCCAAGATACCTTTCTAATGTAGCAAAAAAATCTTCAGCTGTAAAACTATTTGTCTCTCCATATTTTGTCATTATATTACAGATATAGACCTTTTTAGCTTTAGATTTTTGAATTGCTTCTTTAATCCTTTTAACTAAAAAATTAGGAATAATACTGGTATAAAGATCTCCTGGACCAATAATGATAAGATCTGCTTCTTTTATAGCTTCTAAAGCTTCTTTATTAGGCTTTGGTTTAGGATTAAGAAAAACCTCTCTGATAAAAAGACTGCCATCATGTTTTGGAACATCAATATTAGACTCTCCAACAACCAAAAAATCATTTTCTAAGCGGGCAAAAAGACGAGTGTAATCCAAGGTTACTGGTATTACTTTGCCTTTAATTCCTAAAATCTTTGCTGCTTCTTCTATTGCTTGGCTAAAATCACCAGTAATCCTTTCTAAAGCTGTCAAAAAAAGATTGCCAAAATTATGACCTTTTAAACCGACTCCGTTTTCAAAACGATAATTAAATAAATTAGATAGAATATGACTTTCTGAAGAAAGAGCAACTAAAGCTCTTCTTAAATCACCTGGCGGTAAAATACCAAATTCTTCTCTTAAAACGCCTGAAGAACCACCATCGTCTGCCATAGTTACAATAGCTGACAAATAAAAAGAATGCTTTTTTAATCCAGTCAATACAGTAAAAACCCCAGTTCCGCCACCAATAACTACAATCTTTTTCATGTTACAAAATTAATAATCCTGTCTTTAACAAAAACAACTTTTTTAATTTTTTGTTTGCTTAAATACTTTTTAACCTGAGAAGAATCTTTAGCAAGTTTCTTTGCCTCAGCTTCATTAATTCCTTTTTTAGCTTTTATCTTATCCCTAACTTTACTATTAACTTGAACTACTAAAGTATAAAATTTTTCTTCTAATAATTCATTCTTAAAAACTGGCCATTTTTCAAATTCTACTGATTTTCTATGTTTCAAAGCTGTCTGCCAAAGTTCTTCAGCTAAATGAGGAGCAAAAGGAAATAACAGCAAAACCAAGGTTTCCTTATGCTTTTTATTAACTTTGTCTAAAGGTATCTGATAAAGTTCGTTTAAATATTCCATTAAAGCACTAATTGCTGTATTAAAACGTAAGTTTTCAATATCCTCTGTTACTTTCTTAATGGTTTTATGTCTTATTTTTTCCAATCCTTGTATGTTTTCCTTTATTTTCCTTTTTGCTTCTACAGTCATTTTAAGAGCATCATTTTCTTTTAACTTATCATTATTTTCAGCGATTAAAGACCAGACACGACTAAGAAAACGATAAATACCAATTACTCCCTTAGTATTCCAAGGTTTGGAAAAAGATAAAGGCCCCATAAACATTTCATACATTCTTAAACTATCAGCCCCATACTTCTTAATAACTGTATCTGGACTAATTACATTTCCCCTAGATTTAGACATTTTCTCTCCATCCTCTCCTAAGATAATTCCTTGATTAATTAAACGAGAAAAAGGCTCTAAAGTAGAAACCACTCCAATATCATAAAGAAATTTATGCCAAAAACGAGCATATAGAAGATGCAAAACTGCATGTTCTACTCCACCAATATAAATATTTACTGGCATCCAAGCTTTCTCCTTTTTTAAATCAATTAATTTTTTCTTGTTTTTAGGATCTAAATAACGAAGATAATACCAAGAAGATCCAGCCCATTGAGGCATTGTATTCACTTCTCTTTTTGCCGGTCCTTTGCATTTAGGACATTTTACATTTACCCATGAAGAAATATCTGCTAGAGGGGATTCATTTTTTCCAGTTGGTTCATATTTTTTGATTTCAGGAAGCTTTAAAGGTAACTGACTTTCTCTTAAAGGAACCAAACCGCATTTTTCACATTTAATTATTGGGATTGGTTCTCCCCAATATCTTTGACGAGAAAAGATCCAATCTCTTAATTTATAACGAACCACTTTTTTCCCTCCTACGTAAAGAGCTATCTTCTCTTGAGCTTTTTTGTATGGAAGTCCATCAAAAGGCCCAGAATTAATCACTTTTCCATCTGAAGAAATAACTTCTTTAATTGTTAAATGAAATTTTTCAGCAAACTCAAGGTCTCTTTCGTCATGAGCTGGCACTCCCATTACTGCTCCTGTGCCATAGCTAATTAAAACATAATCAGAGATCCAGATTGGGATTCTTTCTCTGTTAGCAGGATTAATAGCATAAGCTCCAGTAAACACACCTGTCTTTTCTTTAACTGAAAACTGCCTCTCAAAATCTGATTTTTGAAGCGCTTTTTCAATATATTCAATTGCATCTTCTTGATAATTTTCTTGAAGAATTTTTTTTGCTAAAGGATGCTCTGGCGCTAAAACTAAATAAGTTACTCCAAAAATTGTATCTACTCTAGTTGTAAAAACATTAATATAATCATTTTGTCCAGCAACTTTAAACTCCACTTCAACTCCTTCTGAACGACCAATCCAGTTTTTTTGCATTGTTTTTACTCTTGCTGGCCAGTCTAATAAATCTAAATCTTTTAATAATCGATCTGCCATTGCTGTGATTTTTAAAACCCATTGTCTTAATTTTTTTCTCTTAACTACACTTCCGCAACGATCGCACTTTCCATCAACAACCTCTTCGTCAGCTAAAACAGTTTTACAAGAAGGACACCAATTAACTGGAACTTCTTCTTCATAAGCTAATCCTTTTTTATAAAGCTGTAAAAAGATCCACTGAGTCCATTTATAATAGTTAGGATCAGTTGTATTTATTTCTCTTTGCCAATCATAACTGAATCCCACTCCTTGAAGTTGTTTACGAAAATTTTTAATATTTTTTGCGACTACTTCTTTTGGATTTTTCTTTGTTTTGATAGCATAATTTTCTGCTGGTAAACCAAAAGCATCCCAACCCATAGGATGTAAAACTTGAAATCCTTTCATCCGATAATAACGCGACAAAATATCTGAGGCAGTGTATCCTTCAATATGGCCAACATGAAGACCTTCACCTGAAGGATAAGGAAACATATCTAGGATATAGATATGTTTCTTATTTGGCTTATCTTTGGTATGCCAGGATTTATAATTATTTTTAGCCCAAATTTTCTGCCATTTGGGTTCAATTTTATTAGGCTGATAAGGCATAAAAAATTAAATTGAATTCTATCTTCTATTGACACTCACCCTCATACTGAATAGCAACTCCTGCCTGATTAGCAAAACAATCATTGGAATAAGTTTTTCCGTCAACCCCACAAACTGGGTCCCATAATTCTATACAAGCACCAGCTCCATTTGAAGCACCATTACTTGGAGCATTACCTGAAGGACCTACTCCTTGAGGAGGAGATTGAGGAAGTTTTTCTTCTGGAATTATTGGAGTAATTATTTTTACTGGTCCCTGCATTCTCTCTTCTATTTCCTCTGATGAAAAACCTTGTTCTTTTAAAATTTGTGTCCTTTGTTGAATTTGATTCTCTAATCTTTCTTGTACTTGCTCTGCTTTAAATTGAAAATCTTCTGGGCAATCCTCTAAAGGAGTCTGGCGAATCTGCTCTTTAGTCTGTTCCATTATCCTTAATTGCAAAAATTCTCCTGACTCAACTGCTGAATCATTTAAAGGTTTCAATTCTTGGAACTTGTTCTCTAAACGATTTATAAACTCTTCTTGATTTTCAAATCTCAAGCGAAGAAAAGGTAAGGTTTGGCTAATATTTTGACGAATATCCTCTACTTGATTAATCATCTCTGGAGCCTTTTCCAGTATTCTGTCAAAAACTTCACGGTGACGAATCTCAGCTTCGGCTATTTTATTAAGTATCTCATCAACGTTTGGATTATCTTCAAGCCCCTCTAGTCTATTTCTAAGCCTTTCCATTGCTGTAATATAATTTTGAAAAGCTTTTTCTAAAACATCTTCTGGTACTTCTTTTTGGGCTAATGCTTCTGCTTCAGCTAATTTTTCTGAGAGTATTTGTAATTGAGCTTCACCTTTTTCTATTGGATTTCTTGTTAAACCTACTTTTATACCCCTCCACCATTCTTTTAAAAAATAAAAGGGACTATTAGGAAGTAAACCAATACTTTTTAATCCTAAGGCCTCTAAAACAGAAATTTCCTCATTATTTGTTAATATTGTCGTTGTTGTTTCGTTTCCAGGATTTAAAATTTCTTCCTCAGTAAAATCAGAATCTAAAACCTCTTCTTCGGCAAAAATATAATTAATGCCTAAACCATTGATTAAAGTAAAAATTAATAAAGATAAAAGTATTTTCTTCATATTGTTTAATTTATTGTTTTTTAATTTCTTTTAAAAGTATATCACAAAACTTTGTAATTGTCATTGCTCCAAGATCGCCTTTTTTCCTTTTTCTAACAGCAACTTTTTTACTTTTTTCTTCTTTATCTCCAATAACTAAAACAAAGGGAATTTTTTGTTCTTCTGCTTTTTTAATTTTCTTTGATAGTGTGTCTTCTCCTGACCAAAGTTCTGCTCTTAAATCTTTTTCTTGAACTGATTCAAACACTTTTTTTGCAAAACTTACGTTTTTTTCTTTAATTGGAATAACTGCTACTTGTACTGGAGCTAGCCATAAAGGAAATTCACCTCCATAGTTTTCAATTAAAATCCCAATAAACCTTTCGATGCTTCCTAAAATTGTTCGATGTAACATTACTGGTCTTTTTCTCTTTCCTTGCTTATCGATATAAAAAAGATCAAATTTTTCTGGCATAATAAAGTCCAATTGGATTGTTCCACATTGCCACGTTCTACCCAAGCAATCTTTTAAATGAAAATCTATTTTCGGACCATAAAAAGCTCCTTGGCCTTTATTTACAATAAAATCAATTTTCTTTTCTTTTAATGCTTCTTTAAGACTTTTAGTTGCTTTTTGCCATATTTGATCAGACCCCATTGAATTTTCTGGTTTAGTACTCAATTCAACATGATAGGAAAAACCAAACTTCTTGTAAATTTTATCGGTGAGATCAATCACTTTCTTTATTTCATCTTTAACCTGTTCTGGAGTCATGTATATATGAGCATCATCTTGAGTAAAACATCTAACTCGAAAGAGCCCTTGAAGAACTCCAGAAAGCTCATGTCGATGAACTAATCCTAATTCTCCTACTTTAAGAGGCAAGTCTCTATAACTATGAAGGGAACTCTTATAAATTAACATTCCTCCAGGACAATTCATTGGTTTTATCGCATAATCTTCATTATCTATCTTAGTAAAATACATGTTTTCTTTGTAATGGTCCCAATGGCCCGATCTTAACCATAAAGACTTATTTAATAAAATTGGAGTCTTTACTTCTTGGTAGCCGCTTTTCTGATGTTCTTTTTTCCAATAATCTTCTAAAATATTCCTTAAAATCATACCTTTAGGATGGAAAAAAGGAAAACCTACTCCCTCATCATGAAAACTAAATAATTCCAATTCTTTTCCTAATTTTCGATGATCTCTTTTTTCTGCTTCTTCTATTTGATTAAGGTATTCTTTTAATTCTACTTCCTTTAAAAAAGCAATTCCTGTAATTCTTTGTAACATTGAATTCGTTTCTTTGCCCCTCCAATAAGCTCCAGAAATTTTAATTAATTTAAAACTCAAAGGAAGCTCTTTTGTATTTTTTATATGAGGCCCTCGGCATAAATCTATAAAATCACCTGTCTGATAAACAGAAACTGTTTTAGGAATAACAATTTTCTTTCGTTCTTTAACTGACTTGCTTTTAATATTTAGTATTTCATTCTGATCAGTAGTACCATATTTTTCTAAATCCTTTAATAACTCTACTTTATAAGACTGCCCTAAATCTTTAAATAATTTCTTTGCTTCTTTTAAAGTAAGCTCCTTTTTCTTAAAAAGTAATCCTTGCTTAATAATTTTCTTCATCTCTGTTTCAATTTTTGGCAGACTTTCAATAGACAAAGATTTACCAAGATCTATATCATAATAAAAACCATTCTCTATTATTGGCCCTACTCCAAATTTAGCTTTGGGATAAAGATTTTTAACAGCTAAAGCCAGTACATGAGCTAAAGAATGGCGAATTTTTTCTAAAGATTTTTGTTTCATATTTTGTTATTAAATTATTCTCGCTAATTAGCGGATTCTAAATATTTTACTACAATTGCTTTAATAGCACAAATTATTATTCTAAGCTTCCAAAGGCTGAATTTCTTCTAATCTTTCACCTATAATTTGATAACTACCATTGCGTTTATCCATTCTCCCTTCAACTAGAAAAACTTTATCCTCTCTTAAAACGCTTGCATAACTACTTAATATGGCTGGATACAAAACAACTTCAATTGAATTATTGTAATCAGCCAAACGAGTAAAAACCATAGGTTTTCCTAGCCTAGTTCTTACTTGTTGAATCTTAGAAATGAAACCACAAACTTTAATTCTCTTTCCTAAATGAGTAGGACTCAACTCAGTTGCTGTTAAAGCTATCTTCCCTAAAATATTTTTATAATTATCCAGAGGATGGCTTGTTAAATAGAGCCCTAAATACTCTCTTTCCCAATTCATCCTTTTTTCATTATCAATTAATTGACCAGGGGATTCTTTTTTTAAATACTCAAGCAACTCATCAGCACTTTCCTCTTTAAATAAGCACATTTGATGGTCGTTTTGAGAATTATTAAATCGGCAAGCCCAATCTAAAATTTTATCTAATTGATTAACTATTAATTCCCTTTCTCCAAAACAATCTAAAGCCCCAGCTTTTGCTAAGCTTTCTAAAGTTTTTTTGTTGAGGGACTGACGAGGAATTCTTTTCAAAAAATCTGTTAAGTTTTTATAGACTCCGTTCTTCTCTCTTTCTTCTTGAATAACTGTTGCCACTCCTTCACCCACATTTTTTATTGCTGCTAGACTGAAAAAAATATTTCCTGTTTTTTTATCTATACCGAATTCAACAAAAGAAGTATTAACTGAAGGTGGAATTACTTTAATCTTTAATCTATTACATTCCGTAATTTCAATTGCAATTCTATCTAAGTTGCCAAAATCAGAAGTTAAAAGAGCTGCCATAAAAGCATTCGGATAATAAGTTTTTAACCAAGCAGTTTGATAAGTAATTCGAGCATAAGAAGCAGCATGGCTTTTATTAAACCCATAGCGAGCAAAAGGAATAACCCAGTTCCAAATCTTTTCTGCCGTCGATCTAGCTATTTTATTTTTAATCATCCCTTCTATCATCTGTTCCCCTTGAGCTTCTAATAATGATTTTATTTTCTTGCCGACTGCTTTTCTTAAAACATCAGCTTGAGACATAGAAAAACCACCAAGATCATGAGCAATTTGCATTAATTGCTCTTGGTATACACAAACTCCATAAGTATTTTCCAAAATTGATTGTAATTTTGGATGAAGATAATTAATCTTCTCTTTTCCATGCTTTCTGCTAATAAACTGTGGGATTAATTCCATTGGTCCAGGACGATATAGGGCTAACATTGCAATAATATCTTCAAATTTTGTAGGTTTTAATTCTTGAAGATACCTTCTCATCCCTCCAGACTCTACTTGAAATAACCCTACACAGTTACCACTAGAAAGTAATTGATAAACTTTCTCGTCATCATATTTTAATTCTTCTAAATCAACTTCTTTGTCATAAACTTTTTTAATAATCCTAACTGCGTTCTTAATAATTGTTAGATTGGCCAATCCCAAAATATCTACCTTAAGTAATCCAATTTTCTCTAAAGAATACATGTCATATTGAGTAATCACTTCTTTATCATTACGGCTAGAATGCTGTAAAGGAGAATAGTTTACTAAAGGTTCGCGAGAAATAACAACTCCGGCTGCATGAGTCGAGCCATGACGAGCCACTCCTTCTAATTGTTGCGCCATTTCAATAACCTCTTGGGCTTCAGTATTAGTTGAAATTAATTGCCTAAGCTCTGGAGTCGTTTTTATAGCTTTCTTTATTGTGTAATTTAAAGGCATTAATTTTGCTATTTGATCACCTAAAGAATACGAAAACCCTAAAGCCCTAGTGACGTCACGAACAGCTAAACGGGATTTCATTATCCCAAAAGTAATAATTTGAGCTACATGATCTTGCCCATATTTACCAGTGATATAATTAATTAATTCTGATCTTTTATTATCAGCTATATCTATATCTATATCCGGAGGTTGAATTCTTTCAGGGTTTAAAAATCTTTCAAAAAAAAGACCGTATCTTAAAGGATCAACTGAAGTAATATTTAAAACATAAGCAACCAGACTACCAGCAGCAGACCCTCGAGTATTAGTTAAAATTCCTTGCTTTTTTGTAAATTGAATAAAATCTTGAATAATCAAAAAATAGTCAGCAAAGCCAGTCTTCTTAATAACATCTAATTCATAATCAAGCCTTTTTCTTGCTTCTAAATTTTTATCGGAATAAAGTTCTTTAAATTTTTTTAAAGCTATTTTTTTTAGATGTTCGTAAGAATCTTCGCCTGAAGGTACTTCAAAATGAGGCAAAATTACTTTACCTAATTCTAATTTTAAATTACATTGCTTAACTATTTTTTCAATATTATCAAATAATTCTGGACGATGAGAAAAATCTTGTATGATTTCCTCTCCGGGTTTTAAATACAGATCTGCTTCTTCCATTGTGAAACGATCTTCATCTTCAACCACTGACCCTGTTTGAATTGCTAAAAGAACATCTTGAGCTTTTTTATCTTCTTTTTTTATATAATGAACGTCTGCCGTAATAACTGCTGGAATTTTATATTCATCAGAAATTTTTAACAAACCATCATTAATTTTCTTTTGATCTTTAATTTCGGGATGGTGTTGTAATTCTAAATAAAAATTTTCCTTTCCAAATATTTCTTGATATTCTTTTGCTAACTGAACTGCTCTTTCATAGTCATTCATTAAAATAGCAGAGGAAACTTCTCCTCGGGCACAACCCGAGAGGATGATTAATCCTTTGCTATATTTTCTTAAGACTGTTTTATCAACTCGAGGCTTATAATAAAAACCTTCTAACTCACCAATGCTAACTAGCTTTAAAAGATTTTGATAACCAGTTTTGTTTTTAGCTAAAGCGACTAAATGATAAAACTTAATCTCCTCTCTAGGACTTTTTTCATTTAAAGAATGAGGAGCTAAATAAAGTTCACAACCAATAATTGGTTTTATTCCTAACTTTTCAGCTGCTTCATAAAACTCAATTGCTCCATGCATTACCCCATGGTCGGTTATTGCTAAAGCATCTAGACCCATCTCCTTTGCGTTTTTTAAAAGCTTCTCTGGCTGAGCCAATCCATCTAATAAAGAATAGTGACTATGGACATGAAGATGAGTAAAATACATAATATAATAGCTCAAAAGTTAAAATTCAAAATTTGAAATGTAAAGCCAAGATCATTTTATCACAAGAAAGGATATTCAACAAATTTAAAACTTAGATGAACCTCAAAAAAGAAAAATATTATTGGCAAAAAGGATATAAAATAATAGTTGGCCTAGATGAAGTTGGCCGAGGTCCTTTAGCAGGCCCAATTACCGCTGCCGCAGTTATTATAAACCCCAGAACAAAAAACATTTATTCAACTAAAACAAAAAAATTAAAAATTAAAGATAAAAATTTCTTAGAGATTTTAAAAAACACAAAAGATTCTAAAAAGTTAACTGAAAAACAAAGAGAAAAACTTTTTGAGTTAATCAAAACAAATCCTTTTATACAATTTTCTTGTTCTTCTGTTGGACCTAAAAAAATTGACCAGATAAATATAGCCAAGGCCAACCAAAAAGTTATGGAAAACTGTCTTAGAAAAATTATCTCTCCAAAAATTAAAAACAAGAAAATATTAATTCTTATTGATGGAAATCAAACCCTTTCTTCAAATCTTTCTTTTTTAAAAAAAAATAAAATTGTACAAAGAGCTGTTATCAAGGGAGATGAAAAAATTTTTTCTATTGCTTTAGCTTCTGTTATCGCCAAAGTTATCCGAGATAAAAAAATGAAAAATCTTTCTTTAAAATATCCACAATACAAATTTAATTTACATAAAGGATATGGAACAAAATTGCATCAGCAACTTATTAAAAAATATGGATCCTGTAAAATCCATCGAAAGAGTTTTAAATTATGAATAAACTTTTAGTCATTGTGGGGCCAACTGCCTCAGGAAAATCTGACTTAGCTATCCAGCTAGCTAAAATTTTTAATGGAGAAATTATTTCTGCTGACTCTCGCCAAATATTTAAAGAAATGAATATTGGAACAGCAAAGATTTTAAATACTAAAATACCTCATCATCTAATAGATATTATTAGCCCAACTGAATCTTTCTCTGCCGCTCAATATAAAGAATTAGCTTATCAAACCATAAAAAATGTCCAGAAAAAAGAAAAACTACCAATTCTCTGTGGCGGAACTGGCCTTTATATTTCATCAGTTATTGAAAATTGGCAATTTCCTAAAATTTCCGCCCAAAACATATTAAGAAAAGAGCTGGAATCAAAATCAACTCAAGAACTACTCAAAATGTATCAAAAATTAGATCCACAAGGAGCTCAAATGATTGATATTAAAAACAAGAGAAGGCTTATTAGAGCCATTGAAGTTAGTTCCTTATCAAAAAGATCTTTTTGGCAACAAAGAAAAAAAACAAAATCAATTTTTGATGCTTTAGTGATTGGCTTAAAGCTATCAAAAGAAGAGTTAAAACAAAGAATAGAAGAAAGAACAAAAAAAATGATTCAGCTTGGATTAGAAAATGAAGTAGAAACCCTTATTAATAAATATGGTTGGATTCCTTCTCTTCAAAGTATTGGATATCAGGAATGGAAAGAATATTTTAATAACAAAATTAATAAAAAAGAAGTCCAAGATTTAATTGAGCTTCACACTCTTCAATATACTAAGCGCCAAATGACTTGGTTTAAAAAAATGAAAAAGATTAAATGGATTGAGAACCCAAAAGCAGCAGAAAAATTAACCAAGTTGTTCCTTAAATAATTTTTCTAAAACAGACGGAGCAGCTGTCCCTCTGGTCTTCGCCATTGCCTGGCCAACTAAAAATTTAATAACATTTATTTTCCCTTTTTTATAATCTTCAACTGCAATTGAATTATTTTTTATTATCTCAGTAACAATTATTTTTAATTCATTTGTATCGCTTACTTGTTCTAATCCCTTCGCTTTTATAATTTCTTCAGGATCTCCCCCTTTTTTCGCCACCTCTACTAAAACGTCTTTAGCAATTCGAGAAGATATCCTATCTTCTAACAAAAGAATAATTAATTTAGAAAAATTATGAGGATTAATTTTAAGATTATCCCAATCAATTAATTCTGTTTCCATTAAACCCTTTAAGTCACTTAATAAATAATTAAAGGCTAAACTAATAGCTTTATCTTTTAATTTAATTTCTTTAAATTCTTCTACTGTTCTTTCAAAAAAATCAGCTAATTGTTCATCTTGAATAAATAAGTTAGCTTCTTTAGGAGAAAGCCCATAAGAATTCTTTATTTTTTCTTTTTGTTGCCATGGTGTTTCTGGCATTTTCTTTTTTAGCTCTTCTAAATTAAACAAACTCCCTTCAGCTTTTTCTTTTTCTGAGTGTACATGCAAAAGAGGTAAATCAGGTTCTGGAAAATAACGATAATCCTGAGCTTCTTCTTTTAGTCTTTGACTATAAGTAATTTCTTTTCCTGCGTCCCAGCCTCGAGTTTCTTGAACCACTTGTCCTCCTTTTTCTAAAAGATCTTTTTGTCTTTGAATTTCAAAATCAATTGCTTTTTCTACTGCTCGAAAAGAGTTTAAATTTTTAATCTCTACCTTTGTTCCCAATTTATCATCTTTGCTTAATGATATATTTACCTCGCAACGCATTTGACCCTTTTCCATATCAGCTTTTGAAACTTTTAGGCGTTTTAAAAGTAACTGCAATCCTTGAGCAAAAAGTCTTGCTTCTTTCCCGTTATGCATCACTGGCTCTGTCACTAATTCCATTAAAGGAACTCCGGCACGATTAAAATCAATTAAAGCTGATTTTTTATCTGCTGAATGAATAAGTCTTGCTGTATCTTCTTCTAGATGAACTCTTGTAATTTGAATACTCTTTTTGCCCTCCTCTGGGTCTTCACTTAAAAATAATAAAAGTTTTCCTCCCTTACATAAAGGCATATCATATTGTGAAATCTGATACCCTTTTGGCAAATCAGGATAGAAATAGTTCTTTCTATCAAATTTAGAATGTTCTAGAATCTCTGAACCCAAAGCTAAGCCGACTATTACCACTTCTTCAACTGCTGCTTTATTTATTGTCGGCAATGCTCCTGGGTGAGCTAAACAAACAGGGCAAATATTTTTATTAGGAATTTTTTCATCTGGATCATTTAAACAACCACAGAACATTTTTGTTTTAGTTTTTAATTCTGCGTGTATTTCTAATCCTATTGTTGGTTTAAATTTCATATTTTTTATATCTTTTTATTAGTTTATTATAACTAAAATTAGTTTCTATTACCAATATTGACAAGAAAGAGAAATAAATGTATTGTTAGATTATTACATTAATTAATTGCAGCTTGAAAATAAAAATAAAAAAAAGGAGGCGATTAAAATGAAATCTGGTATTTTTGTTGCTCTTGAAGGGATAGATGGTTGCGGGAAAAGTACTGTTAGCAAGTGGCTAGTTAAAGATCTTAAAAAAAGAAAAATTCCTGTTATTTGGACAAGAGAACCAGGTGGAATAAACTGTCTTGTATCAGAAAAAATTAGGAACATTCTTAAGGACCCAGAAAATAATATTTGCGATGAAGCCGAAGCATTGCTTTTTGCTGCTTCCCGAGCTCAACATGTTAAAAAACTTATTCGGCCTAACTTAAAAAAAGGAGTCAATGTTATTAGTGATCGATTTGTACTTTCCTCATATGTTTATCAAGGTATTGGAAGAAAGCTTGGCGTTTCTCATGTCAAAACAATTAATAATTTTGCTTGCCAAAAGCTAAAACCAGATATAGTGTTCTTACTTGATATAGATGAACAAAAAACACAACACAGAACTTCTGGAAAGAAAAAGGATCGAATAGAGTTAGAAAGTAAAGAATTCTATCAGAAAGTTCGAAAAGGATTCTTAAAATTAGCAAAAAATGACAAAACAATAGTTGTTATTAATGCAGAAATGCCTTTTGAAAAAGTTTGCCAAAAAATTCTAAACAAAATCCTAAAAATAATAAACGAAAGAAAGGAAGGTGGTATTTAATGAATAATCACTGGGAAGAAGAATTGATAAAACAAATGAGAAAATTTTATCTCATAGAAGAACAATTAGGAAAAATGTTACCTGAACACGACCTCAATCATGCTATAAGAGTAAGAAACTTATGCCTCTGGCTTGTAGAAAAAGAATCTTTGACGCTAAATCAAGATGCTTTAATCGCTGCTGCTCTTTTGCATGATATTGGTTATATCTCAGATGACAGCTCAGAACATATAAGCAGTAGCGTCCGATTTTCTAAAGAATTATTACCAAAAGTAAATTTCAAAAAAGAAAAAATTTCCCTTGTTATAGAATGTATTAAAAATCATGATTCTGTTCCAGGAAGACTAGGATGGAAAGAAAAAGTGCCAATTGAATGTAAAATCCTTAGAGACGCAGATGCTATAGAGTCTGTAGGATACCTTGGCATCATTCGTTCTGCAATGTGGGGAGGAAGAAAACAAATACCAATATATACTAAATCTAAAAAAGTTGATAATAAGCAATCTCTTTTTCCTAATATTGATTTACTAGAAAATATTGAAATTAGAAGCAAAGAATTAATGGTTAGGTGTTTTACAAAAACAGCATTTAAGATAATGAAAGAAAGAATAGGGATAATGGAAACTATTATCAACGGAACTAAGCAAGAAATAGAATTCGCCGAGAAGGAGGTTAAAAAGAATGGAAATTAAAATTATAAAGCCAAAGGTTTTCATTGAAAGCAGATTTAACAGCGAGCAAATCTTGAAAAATCTTGAACGATACGGACGTGTTTGTTATAAATCTGAGAATAAAATTACTTCAGATTCTGCTCGAGAATTTTTAGCAAAGATCCTTAAAAGTGGTCATGAATCTGTTATCGAACATGAAAAAATAACAGTTCGTATTATTTGCGATCGTGGTGTAACCCATGAAATTGTCCGTCATAGAATCGGCTCATATTCTCAAGAATCAACTCGATATTGCAATTATAAATCACGTGGCATCAAGGTAATAAAACCATTTTTCTTTACCGACAAGAAGAAGTATAAAATTTGGTTGAAAGCAATAAGATCCTGTGCAATCGCATATAATAAATTAATTGAATTGGGAGCAACTCCACAAGAAGCAAGAAGTGTTCTGCCAAATTCCCTCAAAACCGAAATCATTGTTACTTACAATCTAAGAGAATGGAAATATTTCTTCAAACTTCGTTGCTCAAGAAAAGCTCACCCACAAATGCGAGAAATTGCAATTTCTTTATTACAGAAATTTAAAAACCGCATACCTGTAATCTTTGACGATTTTATAATTACAGAAGACAAAAGCTTATCATATCCTTTCTACATAAAATAATAAATAAATTTTATCTAAATAAATAAAATGCCGGCACAAACCGGCATTTTTATTTTAAATATTCTTGATATTATCTATTTCTCTATTTCAATTCCCATGCTTCTAGCTGTTCCTTCTATCATTTTCATTGCAGATTCTATCTCTGTTGTATTCAAGTCAGCCATTTTCCTTTGAGCAATTTCTTTTACTTGATCTTTTGTTACTTTACCAACTTTCTTTTTTAAAGGATCACCAGCCCCTTTCTCTACACCCGCTGCTTTACGTAATAAATCAGAAACTGGCGGTTGTTTAAATTTTAAATCAAAACTTCTGTCCTGATAAACCGTAATTTCTACTGGAATTAAGTCGCCAGCTTGTTCTTTAGTTTTTTCATTAAATCGAGTACAAAATTCCTGAATATTTAAACCATGCTGTCCTAAAGCTGGTCCTACCGGAGGAGCAGGATTTGCTTGACCAGCTGGGATTTGTAAAGTTAAAATTGTTTTTATTGCTTTTGCCATAACTAATTAAATTAATTTTTACTCACTCTTTTTTTACTTGAAGAAAATCTAAATCTACTGGAGTATCTCTACCAAATAAAGAGACTGATACTTTTACCCTTCCTCTCGCTTGATCTATTTCATCAACTTTACCTTCTTTATCTTTAAAAGGACCATCAATAATTCTCACAAGATCTCCAACTGAAAATTCTATCTTATATTTTGGTTCTTCCTCACCGCCCTTTTTCAAAATCTCCTTAATTTCTTCATCTTGAACAGGCCGTGGTGTAGTTCCTGCTCCAATAAAACCTGTTACCATTGGTGTGTTCCTAACAACATACCAAGAATCATCTGTTACAATCATTTCAACAAAAACATATCCAGGGTATATTTTTTCTTCAACTACAGCCCTTTTACCATGCTTAATTTTAATTTTTTTTTCTTTAGGAACTAAAATATTAAAAATCTTGTCGCTCATTTCCAAAGAATCAACTCTTTGCTTTAAACTACGAGCAACTGCATCTTCGTACCCAGAGTAAGTATGAATCACATACCAATTCCTCCCTAAATTTATTTGCTGTTTAGGCACAACTTTTTTTAAAAATTAATATATTAAATCTTTATTGAATAATAAGTCCCATTGCCTTAATTAAACCAAAGTCAATAAAACCTAAAATAATTGCAACAATAAAAGACAAGCCAAGAACTCCTAAAGTATAGCGAATTGTTTCTTTACGAGTCGGCCAATTCACCTTTTTAAGCTCTTGAACTGATTGCTTAAGATAATCTGTTATTTTTCCCATTTTTCTTTTTAAAAATGCCCCTTTGGGCACTCTATTAGTTTAACAGAACCATTACCTATTTGTCAATAAAAGATTTATAAACCTAAATCTTGAGAAATAGACTTCATTCCCTTAAGAACTAGACCAACAAATTCTTCTAAAGAAAGGCCCAACAAACTTTCACATCTTTGAATTATTTCACGATTAGCTCCACGAGCAAATCCTTTTTCTTTAAAACGATTTAAAATGTTATCTACACTAACTTCTTCAATCTTTTTTGAAGGCAAAACCAGTGTAGTTGCTACAATTAAACCGGTCAAAGGATCAACACAAAACAAAGCTTTTGCCATTCTACTTTCAGGAGGTAAGCCATGAATTTCGTTATGAGTCTTTACCGCTTCAACAATATCATTATCTACTCCCTGCTCTTGTAAAAAAGAAGACCCTTTTAAAGAATGTTCTGTTGGCTTGTCTTTTGTTTCTTCATAATCAATATCATGAAGCAATCCAGCTAATCCCCATTTTTCTTCATCTTCTTGAAAATAGCGAGCTAATTCTCTCATCGCTGCCTCACAAGAAAGACAATGCTTAATCAAATTAGGCGTTTTAACTTTGTCTTTTAACATTAATAAAGCTTGTTCTCTTTGCATATTTAATATTTTTAATAGTCTTCTTCGTCAAAGCCATCATCATCCTCATCATCTTCATCATCATCTTCATCATCATCTTCATCATCATCCTTATATTCATATCCTTCTAAAATATCATCTTCTTCAAGACCTTCTTCCTCTTCTATTGCTTCAAATTCTAATTTTGGGGATCCACACCCAGGACAAATCCACTCTTTACTTAAATTACCAAAACTAAGAGCTTCTTTTTCTTCATCATAAATATAGCCACAATTAAGACATTTATATTTCATAATTTTAAAAAAATAATTTTTAAACGACCTTAAAATAAGAAAAATTTAAATACCATTATAAAATAACAAAAAATAATGTCAACCCCTTGTTTTTTCTTCCCTTGACAAATTATATTATTTATGTAAAATAGAAGGTGCTCAAGGTGAATTTTATAGGTTTGCTTAATTGTTAAGCATCAACACTTATAAGATTCTTACTAGTTTTTCACCTTGAGCGCCAATATCTTAGTACCTTTAAAATAAAAAATAAAAGAAAGGAGAAAAATATGACAAGGAGTTGATATGATTAAAAAAAATATTTTACGAATGATCAGAACAAAAGAAAGTAATAACTTGATAGCTTTAAAAAAAATAAGAATGATAAAAAGAGAAATTCAAAATGAAAAGAATAAATTAGAAGAAAAGAAAGAAAAGGAGAAAAAATGAAAGTTGAATGTAAATATTTAACAAGAAGTGGAAGATGTAAGCTATCTTCAAAAGATCCGAGAACCGGATTTTACGAAAAATGCGTTTTCTTGAATGGTTGGCATCCGTGTGATTTAAGCTTAAAAGAGTTAAAAGAAAAAAGAGAATATTTACAAAAAGCTAAGTTTCTTTGTGTTGCCCTATCTCGTTGCAATTGTAAAACAGTTGTAGACAAAGAGCAAAAAGAGAAACTTAATGATCAAGTTCAAAAAACTATAAGAAAAATCGATGTTAAAATAAAAATGTTAGCTCGAAAAAGCTAAATAATTTTCTCCTTAAATGTATTCATAAAAAAATTTAGGGGAACTCTTAAGAGCTCCCCTGTTTTATTTTAAGTTTCGTTGCTTTTAAAAACCATAAATATATCAGCTAAAGCTAGAATTAATATATTTTTCTATTCTGCAATCTCTTTTAAAATTTCATTCTTTATACTATCGTTAAACCCAGAAAAGACTCTATCTTTAATGAAAATTATTGGATAATAACCGAATAATGGATGAATTCCCTCACTACTACTAAATTCTTTTTTTACATTATTAAATACATCATAAAAATCTTTTTCAGTGTCAAGGTATTCTTCTACTTGATAATCAATTGTTTTAATAAAATCAAGAGCATCTAAGCACATAGGCCCAGATCCATTATGAAACATCATTAATTTATTCCCTACACTAAAGCTTTCTTCATTTTCAATAGCAGGATCAACTTCTTCTCTATTAAAACTTCCTATGTCTTCTACTCTACAAGGATTAAAAACTTTTTCCATTTCTTCGACAGATACAACTGGTCTAATTTTTTCTGGGGTATAAGGATTGTTCTTATTTAATGGAATCTGCCATAAAGGCATTTCCCAGTCAGCCTCAGCCATAAATTCATCTAAATCTACCCATTCTATATTATCTTTTGTGGTATCCCAAAAATCAATCCACATGTCCATCCAAGGTTTAAAATATCCACCAATGTTTGTATGGCTAGTAGGAGTTATTTTATGATAAGAACCATATCTTTCTTTTTCTTTTGAAGAAAGTGGTTCAATAGCTCTCATCAACTCTTGCATCATATCATCAGGCGTTCCATTCCTTTCATAGTAAGAATAATCACAAAGAGAACCATATTTATATTGAACTTTTGGTATGTTTGAAACTGATAATATTTTTACATCAGGATAATCTTCCACTTGATAAATCGTAGCTTTTGTATCAGTAGTTCCTCTGGCAGTAACGAAAGGTATCCCTAGTTCGTGAGCTACTTTTATAGTTGTAGCATCTGAAGCCATATAAGTAGAAGAGATAATTCTAATTGGAACTCCTGTACAAGCTTCTATTCCTTCGTTCATTTCAATTATTCTTGCTTTTTGTTCTTCATAAGGAATATCCCATAAAGGAGCCCCTATATTAGAAGCGACAAGCTC
Source organism: Minisyncoccota bacterium (assembly GCA_028711005.1). Lineage (GTDB taxonomy): Bacteria > Patescibacteriota > Minisyncoccia > UBA6257 > UBA6257 > JAQTTC01. Next base: position 51 of record JAQTTC010000007.1, on the reverse strand, counting down.
AATATCATGCTTTATAACTTCTTTTATTTCTTCACAATTATCTTGAACAAA
>JAQTTC010000021.1 GCA_028711005.1 Minisyncoccota bacterium | reverse complement strand
TTTTTTTTGGACAAATAAACTTTATAATTTATTTGTAGAAATTTTATCCCCACCATTAAGAATACGATACTCCTTTAATAAACCCCTGTCAACCCCTTATCAAAAGGACAAATTTCTCAAAATCATATTTGAAAAATAGAAATAATTCAGACATTATTGGGTTATTTAATAAATTATCAGGAATTGAATAAAAAAAATGCTGCCATTTCTGAGCAAGCCCAAAAACGACAGCACTCCTATTATAGCAAATAAGAATTATTTGTCAACCTCCTAAAAAATACGGGGAACAGTTCTCCGTATTTTTACAATAAAATCTGAATTTAAAAACAATAAAGAAATAAAATTAAATCAAGCAATCTAAAAATCTAATGCTTTTTTAATCTTATCTTTTTCTATTTTTTCTACATTCTCTCCAATAATAATTATATTAACTAAATCCTTTTTAAAAACCTTTCTAGCAATAGCTTTAAGGCCCCTGGTTGTAATTTGATCTATGATTTTTAGATCTTCTTCAATGGGCATTAATCTATCATAATGAATTAAATCATAATTAATCCAGTTTATTCTTTCTAAATTATCATTAAAAGCCCTTTTCTCAGATTGCTTAATTTGCCTTAAAAAAAGATTTAATTTATTTCTTGATATCTCTTTATTTTTTAATTCTTTTATTGCTCCATTAATAAGTTTTAAAAAAACCAATAATTTTTGATTCATAATAGAAGTGGAAAAATATATTAATCCCATATTTCTCCAAGTAATTATTGTATTATCTAAGCTATAGATTCCTATTCCTCTTAACTGACTTGATAGGCCATCAGGAGAATCAGACAATAAACGACCCAATATATCCAAACTTATCCTTTGAGCAGGTTTTACTTTACTACTATAAGCAGGAAATGTAACTACGACTTTGCTAAAATTTTTTCCAATATTCTGTTTAATTTCTTTAATTTTAAACCCGCTATAAGAACATTTAATAGAGCAATAGCTTAATAATCTCGCTGGCATCTTACGTTCCTTAATAAAAGAACATATTTTTTGTATAACTTGCGGTTTTAATTGATAAGCGCTAATTGTAATGACAACATTCTTTTTTAAAAAAAATTTGCGATGATACTTTTCCAAGTTTTTTAAATTAATCTTTCTTATATTTTTAATACAGCTTTCCGTATCCCTCGCATATCTGCATTTTTTATTCACCCTCTGATCTAAAATTGCCTCTTTTAAGAAATTATGAGGAGCATCTAGTTTGATATATAGTTCATTGATTAATGCTTCTTTTTCTAGCTGGAAAAGTCTTTCATCTGAGAATTCTGGCTCTAAAATAGATTTTATAAAAACCCGAGCTTCATCTATAATCTTTGATTTAGAAGAATCCAGGAAATAATTCATACTTTCTTGTCCTATTGAACCACCAACTTTAACCTGATTGGAATCATTTAATTTTCTAAACATACCTATAAGATAATGCTCTAATAAATGGCCAACGCCAAACTCTTTGTCATTTTCATTGATATATCCGCTTTTAATATTAATATCAAAATAAACCCTAGATGTTTTCTTTGGTAATTTAATATAGTAAAAATTATTAAATGAATCTATTTTCTTAATATAATTCATAAACTTACTCTTTATTGTAATTATATTATTAAAAAATTAGGGGGTCAAATGACCCCCTTTCTAGTTAATCAAATTAATTATCCTCTTCTTTTTCTTTATCATAATGCGCATGGCCCCAACCTGCGTTTCTTTCATCAACCTTTTTCCCGTCACGATAAGAAACTTTAGTAGCATACGCATCGCGTCCTTTAGTTCCGTCTTTATGAACATGCTCTTTACTAAGACGACCTTCCACTTTTACATCATTTTTAGAACATTGCTCGTCTTTACCCATCTCTTCTTAACCTCCTTTCTAATTTTTAAATTTTCAAGCTACATAATTTAGTAATTAGATTATATATCTTTATTATTATTTTGTCAAGTTCAGAATAACAATACCAAATGTTCAAAAATTATTAAAAAATTGCATAAAAAAAATGCTGCCATTTCTGAGCAAGCCCAAAAACGACAGCATCCTTAGTATAGCAAATGGAAATTATTTGTCAAGTTTTTCAAAAATCCATGTATTTCAATTCAATATAGTTTTAAGGTATAATAAAGATATGAGAAATTTACCAAAAATTATACTAGAAGAAGATATTAATTTGAATCGAGAGGTAGATTTATTTTTTAGTTTTTTACATCATCCTTATTATGTACAAAATAAAATCTCTATTTTAAGAGCTTTTCCTGAATTAGAGAAATTGGTTCAAGAAAACGAAAAACACAATATAAAATTATTTATTTCTAATTTTTATAAAAACAATAAGGAAAAAATACAAAAAATTATCAAAAAAAATAAAAATCTGTTAAATAAAAAATCCGAGCCCTCATTAAAAGCTCTTTTAGAAATAATGGATTATCATTACAACCAACCAATTACTTATCAGGCCGTTCCTACAATTCTTCCTTTTTCACCATTTGGAGATAAAACATTTTATTTTTCAATATTAGGTGAAATAAAAAATAAAACTGATAAAAATATCCTTACCATTGGAATTCATGAAATATCTCATTTTATATTTCTTGAACAACTAAAAAATATAGAAAATAAAAAAGGCATTGTTTTGTCAGAAGATTTAAAGGCTTACATTAAAGAGGCTTTAACTACAGTTATATTAAATCAGGAGCCACTTTGTACTATTTTAAAATTAAAAGATTATAAAGGCAATCCAGAAATCCAGAACCTTAAAATCCAAGAGGAAAACAAGAGTATTAAGAAAATTACCGAGTTTCTCAACAATTATTATATTAATATTAAATTAAAAAATAAAAAGTCTTTTATTGATTTTTTAGAAAAGATCATAGGTATTTTAATGCCATTAACACCAGAATTCTCTAAAAAACGCAGTATTTGGAATAAATACGGTCAACAGACATTAAAAGATCCAAAAATCATAAACATATATAGTAAACCTATAAAAATATAAAAAGGAGCAGGGATTAACCACTGCTCCTTTTGCCTAAGAAAGAGCTTATTTCAACAATTTGCATCACATTCTTCACAATTGAAGTCACAGTCATAACAATCTACGCAGTTATAACAATTTTGGCATTCATTTAACTCGATGTAACTTAATTGATTACCCAGACTTTCTTTATCAAAGATTGTTTCTAAATCAAGTCTTTCTGGTCTCATTTTTCTTCACCTCCCATTGTCTTTCTTGGCCTTTCCAAAATAATCTTTTTATCAGCAAGTTTAGATAGAAATACTTGTAATTCTTTTGAGCTATAATCACCCCACTTAATAATCTCCTCTATGGTATAATTTTTTTCAGAATCAAGTTTATTTAAAAAATCTGTTGCTTTTTTATTAAGAAAAACCTTAAAATTATGGGCCAAAAATACTGCCGATCCAAATTTTTCTTTTCTCCAACGTATTTTTTTAGAAAGAGAAAAAGATGATATGATTTTGTTTTCTTTTTTAGGCAATTTATAAAATTGCTGTAAGACAATATCTATATCATCCGGACAACTATAAGGATCCATTGCATTAAGTGCTCCGCCACGCATCTTTGCTTCCATTCGACATCCACTACCACAAAAATAAAATAATTTACAGTTTTTACATTCTAACGGAATCATACTTCCATCTCGCCATTTTTTCATCCGAGACCAAATTTTGTCTAAATCTTCTTTCAAAAGATTCCCGTATTGAATATCAAGATGAGAGCATGGACGAACTGAGCCATTAGAACCAACTGTTATTGTAGTAATTCCTGCGGAACATCTCCTGTTAAGGAATTGCTGATAACGCAACAAATACTTCATGCCACAATAAGGATAACTTTCTAGCACACCAACCGACACACCAGCTTCTTGACCCGCAACATATAAATCATCGAGGTATTTTTGAAATTCTTTAAATGAAAGGGACATTTCAGAAAAATCTGAACAATTTCCGGGACAACCTGCACGAGTAGAAGTAATATGCTTAATTCCTAATGACGCAAGAAAATTAATTGTATCTTTTACATAATCTTTATTTTTTTTAGAAATTACAATATTCACCACAGGGGCAAATCCTTTTTCTTTTAAGTGCTTTATACCTCGCAATGTATCATTAAAAGATCCATTCCTAGAAGCAATAGAATCATGTATATCAGCACTTGGTCCCATTATAGATGTAAGCACAGAATCAACTCCTAATTCTTCCAAAAATATAACATCTTTCTTCGTTAAAGAAATAAGATTAGAATTTAAAGATACTCCAATTCCAAGTTTTTGCGCTAATTCCATTCCATAAAAAAGAGAAGATTTATTAAGAAGGGGCTCGCCACCTGTAAAAACAATTTCAAATACCTTTGCTTTAGCAAGTTTATGTATAATAGTTTTTATCTCTTTTACTGACAAACGACTTTTATCAGAATTATTTATACTATCTTGCCTCCAGAAATTATAACAATGGATACAGGAATTTTGACACGCGCTCTCTATTTCTATCTGAACAACAAGCGGTGCACTTAATGTTTTGTACATTATTCTTACCTCCTTTCTAATTATTTAAATTTTCAAGTTACATTTGCTAACCACTGCTATTATAAATCTTTATAATTATCCTGTCAAGTTAGAAAAAAGTTAGAAAATTATATAAAAAACGACGTCGCGCGTCGTTAATTAGAATAAAAAATGCTGCCGTTCCTGAGCAAGCTCAAAAACAACAGCATC
>JAQTTC010000020.1 GCA_028711005.1 Minisyncoccota bacterium | reverse complement strand
TATTAAAGTATTGGTCTTTGCTATTATGAGAAATTAATTTTAATTGGCGTAAGGTCATATTATCGTAAATTAGGTTATCGTTTATCTAATACATATATGATCAAGAAAATAAAAAAGTAACATAAAGCTATTTTGCTTTTCTGTCTTTTATTTTTCGAATAATTTTAAATATTCAGAAAACACAAATAATCGATTTCTTTTAAATCCGGTAATTTCTTTAAAAATTCCTATCTTTTCGAATTGCTTGGCCAACGTACTTGCTGAAGGATGAGTTATCTGTAACTTTTCGGTTATCTGTTTAATATTTAAGATGGGTTGGGAGTATAAATGCTTTAATAATTCTTGTCCTACTTTAGCTCTTTTGCCTAGAGATATAATGTTTTGCTCAGATTGACGCCTAAGGGTAATAATCTTTTCGAAAGTCAACTTACCATTTTTTGCTGTTTCTGTTACGCCAACTAAAAAGAATTTGATCCAATGCTCTAAATCATTTGAGGTTCTAACAATGGTAAGCGCATCATAATAAGCGCCTTTATTTCTTTCAAAAAAATCTGATAAGTAAAGAGTTGGCTTTTGTAAAATACCTTGTGATACGAGATATAAAGTAATAAGTAATCGACCAATACGACCATTACCATCTAAAAATGGATGAATAGTTTCAAACTGATAATGTGAAATAGCGACTTTAATCAAGTGAGGCAAATTAATCTTTTTATTATGCCAAAACTTTTCTAAATCGCTAAGTAAATCTGGTACTTCGTTTGGGTGTGGCGGAATAAAAACCGCATCTTTTAATGTTGCACCGCCAATCCAGTTCTGACTAGTGCGTATTTCTCCAGGATTTTTATGCTTGCCGCGAACGCTAGTTAATAAAATCTTATGAGTATTTTTAAGAAGCCTCATTGAAAGCGAAAGTTTCTCTAATTCGGCAATTGCAAAATCCATTGCTTCAGTATAGTTTTGAACTTCTGCCCAATCATCTCTTCTTTCAGGGTCAACTTCTTCTTTGGGTAAAAGCGCTTCGTCTATTCCTGTTTTAGTCCCTTCGATTCTACTTGATGTAGTGGCTTCTTTTAAAACATGCATACGGATAAAAAAATCTACATCAGGTATAAGCAAAGAATAGGCGTTTAATTCTCCCAAGTATCTTGTTGTTTCTTCAAGAAGCACATCTATTTTTGGATCCGACCATCTAAAAGCCTTATTAATCAAAGATGGAGAAAAACTCTTATATTCATGCTGCTGTTTGTATGTGCCTGATTTAAATGATGTGTTTTTCATAATAATAATTAACTTTATATAAGGATATTTATATGTAAAGTTTAACACTTAACTTTATATATGTCAAACTATATTAAAAGTTCGGATAAGAATAAAAAAATTATATAATAAGCAAAGATTGTTTTCTTTATTCTAATTTGAAAACTCACACCCACAGTATCTTTGAGAATAAAGATTATATTTTTTAACTAATTCTTTTTCCTTTTCATGAGCTTGATAAGGTTCTAAATTTAAAACCATATAATGAAGACCATATTCTTTAGCTATTTTCTGGCCATAATTATCCATAAACTTAGTATCTTTAAATCTATTAACACTTAAAGTGGTAGTAAATTCATTAAAATTATTATCTTTAGCAAACTTTGCTGATTTATCTAAACGAAAACGAAAACAACTTAAACATCTTTCATCATTCTCTGGGTAAGATGCTAAAGGACGAGGCAATGATTTTTTAAGATAAGCTAACCATTTATCATGTTCATATTCTCCAATAATTAATTTAAGATTATAAATCTTAGAGATTTTTTCAACTTCTTTTAATCTTTTTTGATACTCTTCTTCAGGATAAATATTAGGATTATAAAAATACAAAGTAATATCTTTTTTTCCTAATAAATATTCAATTATAGGTAAGGCGCAAGGAGCGCAACAAGTATGAAGAAGAATCATATTTCTTTTCTTAATCTCTGAATTAAATTCATCATAAACCTAAGATTATGAATTGTTGCTAATCTTAAATACAAAGATTCTTTAACAGAATAAAGATGATGAAGATAAGCCCGGGAAAAATTCTGACAAGTATAACAATCACAATTTTTATCTATTGGGTTATTATCTTTTTCAAAACAATTATTAGAAATTCGTAAATTGCCTTGTTCAGTATAAAGAGATCCATGCCTAGCCATTCTAGTTGGAGCTACACAATCAAACATATCAATCCCCCTTTTAACAACTTCGATAATATCTTGAGCAGAAGACCCTAAACCCATGGTATAACGAGGTTTATCTTCAGGTAATAAATCTTGTAAATAATCTATAATCTCTAAAGTTCTAGGCATGTTATAACCAATTGTTTCTCCACCTAGAGCAATACCATCAAAATCAAGTGAAGTTATAAACTTAGCTGATTCTTTTCTTAAATCTTCAAAAATTCCTCCTTGGATAATACCAAAAATTAAAGGAGGTTTTTTACCTTTTTCTAAATAAACCTTACTTAATTCTTGATGTTTTTTTAATGATCTTTGGGCCCATTGATGAGTTCTCTCCATTGCTTTTTTAGCATACTCTCTATCATCATTATCAGGAGTACATTCATCAAAAGCCATAATAATATCAACCCCTAATTTATGTTGAATTTCAATTGATTTCTCAGGAGTAATTAAATGTTTGGACCCGTCAATTGGAGAGGAAAATTCTATGCCATCTTCTCTAATTTTAGCCATTTTTTTACCATTTTTAGTCCTATTTTTACTAAAACTCCATGCCTGGAACCCTCCAGAATCGCTCAGAATAGGCCTAGACCAGCCCATAAATGAATGGACGCCTCCTAGATCATAAATCAGATTTTCGCCTGGCTGAAGGCTTAAATGAAGAGTATTTACTAAAAGGATTTCTATACCAATTTTAGCTAAATCATCAGGTCCAACAGCCTTAACAGTAGCCTGGGTTCCAGGGGGCATAAAGATAGGAGTTTGAAAATCTCCATGATTTGTGGATATCTTTCCTAACCTAGATTTGTCTTTTTTTGATTTTTTAGTAATTTCAAACATTTTATTGAATAAACATTGAGTCACCAAAAGAAAAGAATCGGTATTTTTTATCAATCGCTTCTTGATAAGCTTTGAATATTAAATCTTTAGAAGCAAAAGCAGAAACTAACATTAATAAAGTTGATTTTGGTAAATGAAAATTAGTAATCAAAGAATCAACAAATTTAAATACATATCCAGGATAAATAAATAAATTTGTCCAACCTTGTTTTGATTCTAATTCAGAATTCTGAGCACAAACTTCTAAAACCCTAACTACAGTAGTACCAACAGCAATAATTCTTTTTTTATCTTTTTTTGCCTGATTTAATCTTTGAGCAGTTTCTTTACTTAATTCAAAAAATTCTGAATGCATTTGATGATCTTCAATCTTTTCAACCTTAACTGGCAGAAAAGTTCCTAAACCAACATAAAGAGTTACAAATTCTAATTGAATATTCTTTGCTTGTATTTTATCTAATAAATCTTTTGTAAAATGAAATCCAGCAGTTGGTGCAGCAACTGAACCATGTTTTTCTGCATAGACTGTTTGATATTCTTCAAAAGAGCGTTCAGTTGGTTGAGTAATATATGGTGGTAAAGGAGCCTGACCTAAAGAAACAATTTCCTGTTTTAATTCTTCCCCTTGCTTATTAAAACAAATAATTCTTTCATAACCTATTTCTTCTTTTATTGTTCCTTTAAGCTTATCACTAAATTCAATTACTTGATCTTTTTTTAATTCTGGTTTACCAATAATAACCCAATCTTGAGGCCAAGAAACAAAATCAAAAACTTGTTTATCTTGAGGCCGAATAAGAAGAATTTCTACCTTACCTTTTGTATTAGCTTTTTTCCCATATATCCGAGCAGGAACTACCTTGCTATTATTAAAAACTAAAACATCATTAGCTGAAAGAGAGTCTATAATATCATAAAAATGCTGATGTTTAATTTCCCCAGTTTTTCTATTTAATACTAAAAGACGCGAGTGATCTCGCGGCTCTATTGGCTCTTGAGCAATTAATTCTTTTGGTAAATGATAATCAAAAAGAGAAATATCCATCAAGTTTATTGTATATAATTTAAAGGGTTTTGTAAATAAAAAAGGCGCTTAATACTTCTATTTTAGCGCCTTATTTGTCAAACCAAGCTCCTAAGTTTTCACATTTTCGAGCTGTATTTTCCACTACTCTTTCAATCCAATCGTTTACATTACATAAGAATTTTTCAAACTTTGTGCCCTTGAATTTTTCAGTTAAATACATTAAAAGATTAATCCACACAAGAGCAAAAAGCAGTAAGCAAATCAAAGCTATAAAAGAAAGAATTTCTTTCAAGATTGTTTTGAATGTTTTTTTTACATTCATTTCTAAATCCTCCTTTTTTCCTGTTTTTTTCAAAAAGCTATTAGAAGAATAACATAAAAACGGTAAAACGTCAATTCTATTTATCTTGCTCCCTTAACCATTTATCAACGTCTAATAAAGCCATCGCTCCACAGCCAGCAGCAGTAATTGCCTGTTTATATTTAAAATCGCAAACATCACCAGCAGCAAAAACTCCATCGACTGAAGTTTTTGTATTATCTATAACTTTAATAGAACCATCTTTATTCAATTCTAATTGTCCTTGTAAAAAATCTACTGTTGCCTTGTAACCAATAGCAAGAAATAAACCATCTAGATTAAGTAATTTTTTTTCTTTTGTATTAACATCTTCAATAATAATTCCTTTTAAAAATTGATCCCCTTGTATTTCTGTAATAATCGTATTCCAAATAATTTCTATCTTGGGATTATTTAAAACTTCTTCTTG
>JAQTTC010000019.1 GCA_028711005.1 Minisyncoccota bacterium | reverse complement strand
TGGCGGAGGAGGTGAGATTCGAACTCACGTGCCTCTTGCGAGAACAGCGGTTTTCGAGACCGCCCCGTTATGACCACTTCGGTACTCCTCCGGGTAAGATTTTTAATTTTAAATTTTTAAGCAAATATTGTCTTCTTAATTTTCTCAGTCATAGCTAAAGGATTTTGACTCTGAAAAACATTACGCCCTACAGCTATTCCTACTGCTCCAGCCTTCATTATTGATTCTATTATTTCTAAAAATCCTTCGTCTTCTATTTTTGGCCCGCCTGACAAAACTACCTTCGTCTTCCCTGCTGCCTGAATTGCTTTTTTAAAAGATTCTGCTGATCCTGAATATTTTATCTTGATCATATCAGCACCTAATTCTAATCCAACTCTAGCAGCATAGGCTATTAATTTAGGATCATACTCATCTTCAACAGAAGAGCCTCTCAAATAAGTCCAGGCAATTGCTGCCATGTTTAATTGATGAGCTTTTTCTTGAACCTGTCCAAATTCAGCGAGCATTTTTGTTTCTTGATTACTACCTAAATAAATAGTATAGCCGATTGCTTTTGCTCCTAATTTTTTGGCATATTCAACAGAACAATTAAGAACAGAAAAAGGATCTTTATTTGGAGTAATATTACTTTTCCCATTAACTTTTAATATCAAGGGAATTTTTCTTTGATAATCAGTCCCAGTATAATATTTCTCTGCTATTCCCTTTTGTAAAATAATACCTGTATAACCTCCTTTAACAGCTAAGTCTAATATATACTCCGGATCAATACTTTTATTCAATAAAGCTTCTGGGCCAATTTCAAAACCATGGTCGTAAGCTAATAACATAGCTTTATCATTTTTTAAAAATGGCTGGATTAATTTATTATTCATAATTTTATTTATTACCCTTAAAAAGAATTTTTTTAATTTTAAGATTAGAGCGACGAAATCTTGATTGCTTAAAATCTTTTTTAAAAAGAATACCAGGCTTAGCACCAATATATTTAACCACAGAACTAGCATTGGCATTTCCTACTCGGATAGCCTCTTCAATTATTTGATTATTAATTTTCTTATTTTTTACAAAAACTGAAACAAATCCTGAAGTAAAGGCATCTCCAGCTCCAGTAGTATCAACAGCTTTTTTATGAAAAACACCAACTTTCCAAAGATATTCTCCATTAGAAATAGTAGACCCATTTTGACCTTTTGTCATCACTACCACTCCTTTAACTAAATTATCTAATTTTTTAAAAACTTGTTTTTCTTTATTATAAGGAATACCTGTAAAATAAGCTGCTTCTTCTTGGTTGCAAATAAATATTTCAAATTTATCTATCCATTTTGGATTTTTCTTAAGCCATTCCAATTCTTGCCAACCAGGATTAATAGCCAGTTTAATTTTACTAGAAACAGCAAATTGAATTATTTCCTTTAGAATGTTTCTTTCTTGACCTAAAGAACCTATGCAGATCCAGCGAGTTTTTATCTTTTTCCAAGGAATCTCCCAAGCAGTAAGCCTTTCTGCACAACCTTTATAGGAGAGAATTGTTCTTTCACCTGAAGAAGTTAAAAAAATAACAGAATAAGCTGTAGGGCTAGAATAATCTTTTTGAATAAATTTTATATCGATTCCTTCTTCTTTCTGCTCTCTAATAATTGTTTCACCAGAAACATCATCACCTACTCGGCAAATAATAGCTGTTTTTAACCCTTGGCGCACAAAGCTAACGGCTGTGTTAACAGCACTTCCTCCAGTGAGAAAATAAACTTGAGGTACTCTTATTTTAGCCCCTAAAGGAAGACAAATACCTTTATTAGCTATAAAGCATTCTCCTTCAACAGGTAAAAAATCAATACCTTTGAAAAATCCATCACGAGTCGCTGAACCAATTGTTATTACATCAAACATAAAGATCAAAAAATTACGAACTTAATTATAAACACACATATAAGTTATATCATCTATATTTGCCAAGGTTCTAGAACAGAAAAAGAATTAATTTTACGACCAGAACAATCTAAACAAATAAAATTAAGTTTAATATTCGGATAATTTTCTAGGAAAGTTTTATAATTTTTTACCTTAACACCTTTTATTTGAGATTTTACTTCCAAAGCCAGGCTATTATTAATTATAAAATCTACTTCTCTTTGTTGTGTTGTCCGCCAAAAATTTATTTGTTCTTCTAAATATTTTTCTAAAAGATGCCTTAAAACAACATTTTCTAATAACTCGCCTTTATCCTCTCTTTGCTGGTAAAATCTAAAATCATTCTTAAAAAAATTTCTTAAACCAAGATCGATAAAATATATCTTAGGCATTTTTGTTAACTCTTTTCTAATGTTTTTATAGAACGGCTTAATGAGAACTATATGAAAAGATTTTTGCATGACATAAAGATAATTATCAATAGCGGACCTAGAGACATCTAAGGTATTGGCTAATTCCGAATTATTAATTAAACTTCCTATTTGATCGGATAAAATCTTGAATAATTTGTAAAAAATTTCATCATTGCGAATATTAGATTCGTAAATATCTTTCTTGATATAAGAATAGGCGATATCTCTTAAAATTTCTCTTTTTCCTTCCAATGGAGATAAAACTACCCGAGGATATCCACCATAAATCAAGTATTCTTGGTAGAAAGGAATTATTTTGTCTTTTTCAGAAAGAGTTAAATTTTTAAAATTTGCTTCTGACAGCTCATTCTGTTCTTTAAATTTCAAAAACTCTCTAAAAGAAAGCGTTAATAAGTTAAAAATTATTTTTCTACCGGCTAAAGAATCTTTAAATTTTTTATCTAAATAAAAAGCAGATGAACCAGAGGCAATAATTTTAATTTTGCCTTTATATTCATCAAAAAGATATTTTAAGAAGTTGGAAGGATTATCAAGGTATTGTACTTCATCAACAAACAAAAATGTTCTTTTTTTAATATCAATTGGAAAAATCTTAAATAAGTTTTTTGGAGATTTATTTAATAAACTTAAATAATCTGGATCTTCTAAATTGAGAAAATAACAAACATCATTTCTCTTTTTTAGAAAACTTTCTATTTGGTGCAAAACAGTTGTTTTTCCCGCTTGGCGAGGACCAATAATAAGCAAAATATCATCTTTTGCTAAATAATCTTTGGCTTTATTTGTTAAATCCCTTATAACATCCATCATGTTTTTTGATAATTTGTATAAATTTATTACTCTAAATACATTTTATCCGATATTTTGCATTTGTCAAATATCATTTTGCCACAATAGCAAGGTTGTACAAAAACAAAAAACGTCTGGAGTATTTGCCTTATGGCTGCTAGCACCAGAGTCTTTAAAAAATATAATACTATAATCTCAAAGAATAATAATTTTCTTTTATTGTTATTTTTATTTTGCTTCCTTTTACAATCTTTTCGGAAATATTTTTTCTTAAATGAAAACTATCCGCATGCCTGAAATGCCCAAAATATGAATTAATTACAGATATATCTTCTTTACCTAAATTACTATTTTTCTTTATTTTTTGTAATTTTAACCTTAAATTACTTACCACTCTTTTTTTTACTAACATATGATCTATTTTTATAAAATATCCTAAAAAACTAATTCCTTTATTCACTGATTGAATTCTTGTCTTTTTCTTGTTTAATTTTAAATCCAGTTTTCTGATAAGAAAGTCATTTATTTCATTTCTTTGATATTTAAGTTCTTCTTTGTCATTTGCTAATAAAACAATATCATCTACGTATCGAAAATAGTATTTACATTGAAGAACTCTCTTCACAAATTGATCAAGTTCATTCAAATACAAATTTGCAAAAAATTGAGAAGAATAATTACCTATTGGGAGGCCTTTGTTCCTTTTTGCGTAAAAAAGCGATTTTCTCTTTGGTATTAAAGAAAAAATGGAAATATCTCCTTTCATAATATAATTGGATGTAGGTTTATTAAAAATAATTATTTTCCCAAGCCATAATAATTCTTCTTTCCACTTTATAGACTTATTTTGTTTGAGAACTAATTTTTTAAATACGGAATGAAGGATATCTTGATTTATGGACATAAAAAAACCAGCTATATCTAGTTGGGAGTAATATATATCTTTTCTATAATTTTTGTTTGCTCTCCTTATTCCTTTTCCTAATTTTTTAACTGCTTTATGCGTTCCCTTACCTTTTCTGCAAGCAAATGAATGATAAATAAAAATTTTTTCTCCAATTGCTTCTATTTCTCTTACTAATAAATGATGGACTATTCTGTCTTTAAAACTCCCGGCAAATATTTCTCTGGGAGTAGGCTCTTTAACAGCAAAGCATATTGAACGTTCCGGTTTATATTTTCTATCTTTTAATTCCTTTAGAAGTCCTATAAGGTTTTTCTCTAAATCCCATTCAAACTTAAGGGCATTAATTGTTTTTCTTTTCTTTTTTCTGCATTCAAGATAAGCAAAATAAATTTTCTTATAATTGAAAATTTCACTCATTATAATTGCAAGAACTAGTCTTACTCCATTTTAACCATCCTCCAATCATCTCGCCAATTTCTTCCATATAATAAGTTTGTATATGACAAAATTGTTTTTCTGATATTAAGTTTATTTCTTGAGTCAATCTTATTCTAATTTTTAAGCAATCAAAGGCTATACTTAATTTTTTAATTTTTAGATACCTATTTTTCTTTTCTAAATTATTGATTCCAATTACTAAATCAATGCATGACCAACTTAGATTTAATATCTCTTTTCCAAGGCTATATTTATGTTCTTTTGGGAAATTCTTTACAACTCCAAATAAATATTTTATTAATTTAAAGATTTTATAATACAACTTCAAGTGAATGGATTCAGACATTTTATTTTTTAACATCGCTTTCTAATGTTTTTAAAACATTAGAATATGATTAAAATCAATTTCCCGAGAACACAACGCACTCGTTAAGAATTAGTCTTATTGTTGTTGTTCACGTTGCCATTATTAAAGTTCACGTTCCAAGCATTCGTATCATTATACTCAGTAGAAGACCAATAGTTGGCTGCAACTTACAATAAAAATCTCTTCTACTATGTGATTCTCCAAAGATCTGATCATTTAAAAAGATCTTTTGCCTACAATACTCAATATATTATTAAGTGAGAAGAGCGCAATAGATTTTAACCGCTCTCTTTCAATTGCTAACTGTATATATACAATTAACATTTCGAAAATCTGGCGATGCTTTAATATTTTTTTTATTTAAAATACTGTCGGAAATTTTTGTTTCTTTTGAAACAAAAATGTATTAATTTCCCAAAATCCAAAGGCCAAAGATCTTAAAAAAAGGAATAATTTTTTTATTGCCCGAGAACACAACGCACTCGTAAAGAACCAGTCTTATACTTGGCGCTCACGCTGCCAGTAGTAAAGGCCACGGCCCAAGCACCCGTACCATTATTCTCAGTAGAAGACCAATAAATGGCTGCAACAGCGCTAGAATCATAAGAAGGAAGACAGGAGGACTGGGCTGAATCGCATTGAGTTGAACTCCAATCACAGGTTTCTTGTCCCAGGTTCCAGAGTTGTCTTCCAGGGGCGCAATAGGTACCGTCTCTTCCGTTTTGGGTAGGCAATTGCCAGCCTTCAGAGAATCCAGCATAGCTGAGATTGTAACAGGCATTGCAGGCAGGATAATCTGGCATATCTTCAGCAGTAAGGTTGTTGCAATCCCCATTGGCATATTCAGGTAAGGCTGTAGCTTCTGTTTTCCATTGATAAGTTGCTCCTTCATCCAAGGTAATAGACCACATGGTAGCTTGTTCATCACAATAGACTGTATCCCCATAGTGTTCAGAGATACCAGGATTCAGGGCACAATACATTCTGGCTGTTTGCCTGTTGTATTTAGCTTTGGCATCAATGGCCTTCTGTTTAGATCCGGAGATAGTCAACATAACTGTAGTTGAGAGTACAGTAATAATACCAATGACAATTAACAATTCTAAGAGAGTAAAACCTTTCCTGTTATTAAAATTATTAAAAAAAACCATTTAATTCAAGAGATTAATATGTTTTAATACCTCTTAATAATATATCATGCATATTAAGACTTGTTAAAGGGTTGGGGATAAGTTGAGTTTTGTCTTATCCTTTATATATACTTACTATTTCTTTTATTGTTTGCTTTATCTTCTTTTTACCAAGTCCATATTTATTTATTAATTCTTCAGCCTGACCACTTTCACCAAATTGATCTTTCAACCCCATAA
>JAQTTC010000018.1 GCA_028711005.1 Minisyncoccota bacterium | reverse complement strand
TTGAGGCACGAATCGGGGCCGAGCATCTACGAGACGCGCGGCATCCTAACGCTGGACGAGGACTAATATGCGATTGAAACTACCGGGCGGCAAAGAGCTGCGCTTTTCGATAGGCGACCTCGATAACGCGATGGACTATGCGGTATGGGGCTACCCGTCGACCGCAGGGGTCAACGTCAACGAGTACACCGCCCTTCGCATCGTGGCCGTGTTTGCCGCTATCCGTGTTCTGGCAGAGACCGTGGCGCAACTTCCGGTGCATCTGTACCGCAACCGTTCGGACGGGGGCAAGGAACCCGTCACTGACCACTGGCTCTGCCCTCTGTTGCACGACAGCCCGAATCCCGAAATGACCTCGTTCGAGTTCAGGGAGACCCTCCAGGCGCATCTTGCCTCATGGGGCAACGCCTACTGTGAGAAGGAATATCAGGGCGGGCGTGTCGTGGCGCTGTGGCCACTGAGGCCCGACCGCATGGAGATATACCGGCGCAACCGCGAACTGGTCTACCTGTACCGCCGACAGAGCGGCGCGACATATGAGATGCCGGCATGGAAGTGTTGGCACCTGAGAGGGCTCGGATTCGATGGCGTGGTCGGCTATTCGCCCATCGCGCTGGCGCGTGAGTCCCTCGGGTTGACGCAAGCCGCAGAGCAGTTCGGGGCGTCGTTCTTCGGAAATGGGGCGCTGCCCGGCATGGTGCTCGTTCACCCGAAGGCACTGTCAGAGCAGGCCAGAAAGAACCTCCGGGAGTCATGGACAAAGATTCACCAGGGGGCGAAAGCGGGGCACACGCCCGCGATTCTCGAAGAGGACATGCGGGTCGAAAAGATAGGAATTCCGCCGGAAGATTCGCAGTTCCTCGAAACGCGGGGCTTTCAGGTTACGGAGATTGCCAGACTGTTCCGGCTCCCGCCCCACATGATCGCCGACCTCTCCCGCTCGACATTCTCCAACATCGAGGTACAGGGCGCCGAGTTTGTCATGTACTCACTGCTGCCATGGTTGAAGCGGTGGGAAGCATCCATCAACAAGCACCTGTTGCCAGAGTCGGAGACAGGCCGGCTGTTTGTGAAGTTCAACGTGTCCGGCCTACTGCGGGGCGATGCCGCGGCGCGGTCGCAACTCTACGCCTCGGGCATCCAGAACGGGTGGATGTCGCCGAACGACGCACGAGCGCTTGAGGACATGAACCCAATCGAGGGCGGCGGCCAGTACTTCGTGCAGTTGAACCTCGTGCCGCTAAATATGGCGGCAGATGTGGTCGCAGAACCAGAGGGGCAGAGAACGCTCGAAACCCGCGCCGACAATAAGAGGCTTGCTCTGCACCGCGCCCGGATTGCGAAGTCGTACCGGACAGTCTTTGCCGACGCAGGGAAGCGCATTGTCGAACGGGAGACACAGAACATACTCCGGGCGGCGAAGAAACACCTTTCCGAGCGCAACCTGCAGTCGTTCGAGGACTGGCTGACCGACTTCTACCGCGACTTTGTGGACTACGTGGTCAGACAGATAGACCCTGCCGTGAGGGGATTGTCAGATGCCATAGTCCCGATTGCCATGGAGGAGATAAAGGGCAAGGCCGACGAGGAGAAGATACGGGAGTTCTTGGCCGAGTACGAGAAGGCATTCGCCCTTCGGTACACCGGCTCCAACAAGGGACAGATTTTGTCCCTGTTGCGGGGCGAGAACCCACTTGAAGCCATCGAGGAGCGGCTTGCGGAATGGGCCGAGCGAGAGCCGCAGAAAGTCGCGATGAACGAGACAGTGCAACTGTCGAATGCCGTCGCGCGTGTGGCGTTCATGTCCGCCGGTGTGACATTCCTCGTCTGGCAGGCGATAGGGGCCGACACATGCCCTATCTGCCAGGAGATGGACGGGAAGACGGTCGGCATCGAGCAGCCCTTCCTCGGGCACGGCGACACGCTGGAATCAGAAGGGCAGTCACCCTACAGGGTGAGCAGGCCGACTACGCATCCACCTTTGCATGAGGGCTGTCAATGTCAGATAACCGCACAGTAGAAACCGCGATGCTTGACCATCGCTCCAGAGAACACCGGGAGTACATCGACCTCAGAGAAACAATCCACCCGTCACGCCCCGAGGTCGCACAGGAGGCCGACAGTGAAGAAGGACATCGAACGCCGCGAGTTGTCCGTCGCGGAATTGCGCATTGCAAAAGAGGATGACGGCCCGAAGATTCGCGGGTATGCGGCCGTCTTCAACAAGCTCAGCGAAGACCTCGGCGGGTTCCGTGAGCAGATAGCCCCCGGCGCGTTCGCCAAAGCGCTCACAAAGAACGACGTACGGGCGCTGGTGAACCACAACCCAGACCTGGTATTGGGGCGCAACAAGAGCGGCACGCTCCGGCTCTCAGAGGACGAGCACGGACTGGCCATCGAGATCGACCCGCCGGACACACAGACCGCGCGCGACACCATGACACTCCTGGAAAGGGGCGACATCAGCCAGATGTCGTTCGCCTTCACGGTCAACAAGGACACGTGGCAGGAAGAGAAGGGCAAGGTCCCTATCCGCACACTGGAAGAGGTCAACCTGTTCGACGTGTCCGTTGTGACCTATCCGGCCTACCCGCAGACGTCGGCGCAGGTCCGTTCCGCCTTCATGGAAGCAGGGCTGGACATCGAGAGGCTGGCCGAGGCCGTGACGCGGGCGAGGGCTGGAATCGCAACTATTGAAGACAACGAGGCGATACGCGCCTCTGTCGAAACGCTGACGGCATATCTCCCCGTACTGGACGGGCGGGGTGTCCACGATGATGGGCATGTCGCACGCCTGGCAAATGGGCGGAGAATCGCCATCGCGGAACGCATCGCAGGAGGTAACTGAATTGAAGACCTATCTTGACCTGAAGCAGCGTGCTCAGGCGAAGCTCGACGAAGCCAAGGGCATCAACAACAAGGCCGAGGCCGAGGACCGCGCTCTCTCCGACGAGGAGCAGAGGCAGTTCGACGCAAGCATGGCCGAGTTCGATTCCCTGACGCAGAGAGCCGACCGGCACGCCAAGCTCCGCGGACTCGCGGAGGACATCGCCAAAGCCCCCGTGGTCATGGCGAACGACGAACCCGACACCCGGATCAGCAACATGGTCGAGCCCGAGGACAAACTCATGGCGACCGGCGGCTTCCGCACCTTCGGCCACTTCTGCCGCGACCTCATCGAGGACGCGCGGGTCGGTGGCCACCGCTCCGAGGCCCTCGATACCTACGCGCGGGCGATGAAGCGCACCGCTGGGTACATGGAGGAGGGCGACCTTTCCCAGGGCGGCTACCTCGTTCCGGTGGAGTTCTCGAAGAACCTGCTGGAGAAGTCGCTCGAGGACAGCATCGTCCGGCCCCGCGCGACCGTCATCCCGATGGCGTCGAACCGCATCGAGATCCCGGCGGACGTGGACGAAGACCACTCCAGTAACTATTTCGGTGGCATCACCATCTACCGGCCCGCTGAGAAGGGGCAGAAGACCGCCAGCAATCCGACCGTCTCCAAAGTGGCCTTGACTCTGCACAAGCTGGTCGGACTGGTTCACGTCACCGACGAGCTGATGGAGGACTCCGTCGCCGCGCTCGACGCATGGCTCACCCGCAAGTTCACTCAGGCCATCTCTTTCGTTGAAGACGACGACTTCCTGAGTGGCGACGGGTCCGGCAAGGCGCTCGGCGCATTCAACGCCGCCAACCCCTCGATCGTGACCGTGACCGCCGTATCCGGACAGGGCGCCAACACCATCATCGCCGAGAACATCATCGGCATGTGGGCGCGGATGTACTCAGCCGGCAAGAAGCGGGCGGTGTGGGTGGCGAACCCCGAGACCTTCCCGCAGTTGGCAACCATGAGCCTCGCGGTCGGCACGGGCGGCGTTCCTATCTGGATGCCCGCCGGTGGACTGGCCGCAGCGCCGTACGAGACCCTGATGGGCCGGCCGCTCCTGTACTCCGAGAAGATGCAGGCGCTCGGCACCGCGGGCGACATCGGCCTGGCCGACTTCTCGCAGTACATTATCGGCCAGAAGGGCGGCGTGCAGGTGGCCTCGTCGATCCACCTGAAGTTCGACTACGACGAGACCTCGTTCAGGTTCGTGCTTCGGTACGACGGCCAGCCCACGTGGAAGAAGTACCTCACCCCGAAGCGCGGCTCAGCGACCCTCTCGCCGTTCATCGTGCTCAACAGCACCCGCACGTAGCCTGATTCCGAGGAGGTAATGCAGATGGAACTCATTGGTAAAGTCCACATCGTCCCGCTGGTTTTCCCGCAGGACGTCACCACCACCGGCCCGACCTTCGACATCGTCGGCCTGAAGAAGTGGAACCACGTCACGATACTCGTGATGACCGGCACCAACTCAAAGGGCTGCACACTGACCCTGGAAGAGTGCGACGATGTCACCCCGACCAACGACACGGCGATAGCGTTCAACTACCGCAAGATGGAGACCTCCGACGTATGGGGCGCATTGACCGCCGCTACTTCGTCCGGCGTGACCATCGCCGACGACGACGACAATTGCGTCTATGCTATCGAGCTTGACGCAGCCGAACTGAGCGACGGCTACGCGTACGTCATCCCCAAGCTGTCCAACCCGGCGAGTGGCAACAACTACTTCGCCGCGATCGCCATCCTCTCCGAGCCTCGCTTCGCCGAGGACGTTCCTTCCACCGTCATCACCTAGTCCTGATGGGGGCGGGGTAACACCCGCCCCCGCCGAACCACGGCAAATAACCCGCAAGGGATGGAGGTATTCACATGCCTGCAACGGCAGTCAAGTCCAAGTGGTCAAGCGGCAACCTCATATTCACCGAGCGAGTCATCGGCAACGGCGCACAGGTGCATTTCGGCATCGACGACGACGGCCTCGACGTGAAGTTTTTCGGCGCCACGGCATCTGCCTACATGCTGTGGGATGAGTCGGCGGACGCGCTCGTATTCGCCGGACTCGCAAAGGTCGACATCGGCTCCAGCGGCACACCGCTCGTGCTCACTGCGGGCACACCGATCTTCGAGCTGTATTCCACATGCGCATCAACCTCCGGCTCTACCTCGGCGCAGCCATTCGTGGTGCAGTCAACCATGACTGGAACCGGTGGCGTCGGAGGCCGGTCGCTATTCCGACTCGATACCAACGTCACCCTCGGCGGCTGGGCGAACGCGCTGAAGGCGTACGTCGAACTGGGCGCATCCGGCAAGGTCACGGGGTTGATGTCCTCGTTCTGTGCCGAACTTAAGATGCCCAACGCCAACATGGGAAGTGGTGGTCAGTACTTCCCGCTGGAAGTCGAGTACGTGGCGGGTGGCACGAGCCTTGTGACGGCGGGTTCCGGTGGCGGCAACCTCGCTGGCTTCGCGTACTTCGGCAACACTGGGGACCCAGACGGCGACTTCGACGACAACGGGTGTCTGTTCCGCATCGACGGCCTGACTGTTGGAAGCGGGCATCTGTTCCAAGTGAACACCGCGGCTGACGCGACGCACGCACTGAGGATCATCGTCGGCACGACCCCGTACTACATCATGTTGACGAATGTCGGGGCGTAGACACACTGAAGGAGGAGACGATTGAAGGCGACAATAGGCGACATCCTGAATGCGGGCGAACACCTGAAGGGGTTGACCCAACTCTCTTTGCCCGCAGCAACCAGCCTGAAGGTAGCGCGTCTGGCGAGGCGCGTTGCCGAGGAGTTCCAGCTTGCCGTACAGGAGCGCAACAAGCTCATCATCAAGTACGGCGAGGACGTTGAAGGGCAGACGAAGGTCTTGCCCACATCAAAACGGTGGCCGGAGTTCGCAGGGGAATTGAACTCATTGCTCGAGCAGGAAATCGACCTGGGCATGGAGCAGGTCAAGCTCCCTGATGACATCGAGATCACCCCGGCTGCCCTCATAGCGCTCGAACCATTCATCACCATCGAGTAGCTTGCCGGCTCGCCACCGGCAGGCTCCTCCTTCGCGGGGCCGGGACCCTAACCGGCCTCGTTTACTTTGAGAACAACCGGGGAAACCCGTGGAGGCTGCATGACAGTCAAGTTGTGTACGGACATACACCGCTATATCGGGGTCAGCACCGACACCAAGCCCACGACAGGCGTACCGGCGGGCTCAGTGTTCTATGAAACCAACACCGCCAATACCTACGTCTACAACGGTTCGTCATGGGTGCAGGTCGTCGGCTGCTATGACGGAGGTATCGCATGACAGTGAGAATGGCATCAACGATTCAGCGATGGATCGGTGTCGCGGCTGACACCAAGCCGTCATCGGGAGTCAGGGCGGGTTCAACGTTCTACGTGATCGATACCGGCCTGATGTACGTCTACGACGGCTCCGACTGGCAGGTGTACTCGCACACAACCCTGGGCGACGACGACTTCGCAATCTTCGGTGGCGTGGCGAAACTGGGATGGGAGACCGCCGACGCGAACGCGAACGCGCTTGTCCTGGCGCTGCCCGAAGGCGGCGCTACCGACGTTCCGGTATTCGTCATCGGTGACGCCTCGATTCTGAATGCCGACCTCGGCTGGTTCAACGGGGTAACTGAGCCGCGGGTCGCAGTGGTTGACGATGACAAGGACAGCTACGTTGCGCTGGGGTTCACGGCTGACGATGCGGCGGCAATCATCCTCGGCGGGTCTGCGGC
>JAQTTC010000017.1 GCA_028711005.1 Minisyncoccota bacterium | reverse complement strand
CATTTGATTGGGGAGATGGTACAATGGTGGTCTGTTATGAATCAGAGGTTTTAACTGAAGACCAAACTTTAGAAGTAAGTTTTGGGAATCATGTAATAGAAGAAAATCCTGAAACAACGACAACAACTATAGAGACAGAGACAACAACGACTACTGTAGAAACAGAGCAAACAACGACAACTACTGTAGAGGAAGAAACAACAACAACTACTTTAGAAACAGATATGACAACGACAACAACTGCAGGTGCTCAAGTAACAACAACAGTTGATGAGAGTACTTTGGAAGAAGATGAATTAATTGAAGAAGGCTTGGAAGAAATGGAAGAAGATAAGAAAGAGCCATATGATTGGAGTTGGGTTTTAATCTTAGCTTTATTAATTTTTGGTGGAGCTCTTTTGTTTAGCAAGAAATAAGTTAAACAAAGAAATGAAGCAGGGTTGATATTGTTATCAGCCCTGTTTTATTGTAAAATAAAGATAATATGAGTCTATCAATTGGAATTGTAGGTTTGCCTAATGTTGGAAAATCTACTCTTTTTGAGATAATTACTAAAAAACAAGTTGATAAAGAAAATTACCCTTTTTGCACTATTGATCCTAATATAGGCGTTGTTGCTGTACCTGATATTAGAGTTGATAAATTAACTCATTTAAGTCAATCAGAAAAAAAGATTTATACTACTGTAGAATTTGTTGATATTGCTGGTTTAGTTAAAGGAGCAAGTAAAGGGGAAGGTTTAGGTAATAAATTTTTAGCTAATATCAGAGAAACTGATGAAATTGTTTATGTTTTAAGATGTTTTAAAAACGATAAAATTGTTAATACTTTAAATCAGATTGATCCGTTGTTAGAAAAAGAAACCTTGGAAACAGAATTAATTTTAAAAGATTTAGAAACTGTTAATAAAAGACTTTCCTCTTTAGAGAAAGAGGTTAAGTCAGGGGATAAAAATGCAATTAAAGAAGAAAAAGTATTAGTTAAAGCTCAAGATTTTTTACAAAAAGGACATATTCTTTATGAAGAGATATGGGAGAAAGAAGAAAAAGAAATTCTTGATAGTTTTCAATTATTAACTTTAAAACCTAGAATTTATTTATTTAATGGACAGGAAAATGAAATTCCAGCCCATATTTTAGAAATTTTTCATAAGAATAAATGGCCTTATTTAATTATGGATATTGCTTTGGAATTAGGGGCAGCAGATTTAAGTGGGGAAGAAAGAATTTCTTTAGGTCTTCCTGAAAAATCAGAATTAGATGTTTTGATTCAATCAACTTATAAACTGTTAGGATTAATTACTTTTCTTACTTCAGGACCAAAAGAGACTAGGGCTTGGACTGTTAGAGAAGGTTCAAAAGCGCCTGAAGCTGGAAGAGTTATTCATAGTGATTTTGCTGATAAGTTTATTAAGGCAGAAGTAGTAAATTGGGGAAAATTATTAGAAGCTGGAAGTTGGAGCTTAGCAAGACAAAAAGGATGGATTCAGTTAGAAGGAAAGGAATATATCGTTCAAGATGGTGATGTTATTATATTTAAACATGGGTAAACGATTTACATTTTTTGGAAAAGTTCAAGGAATTGGTTTTCGAGCTGCTGCCGAGATGTTGGCTGTTAAGCATGCTATTGGTGGTTGGGTTCAAAATAATGACAATGGTACTGTAAGTTTAGTAATTGAAGGAGAGGAAGAAAAGATAAAAGACTTTATGGATCATTTAAAAAGATATTTTAAGAATAATATTGATAAAATTGAAGAAAAAGAAGAAGATGAACATGGGTTTAAAGAATTTACAATTAGATAAAAAGATGGAAAAGAAAAATGGGAGCAGTCTTTTTACCTGGACAAAGCATTCACAGGCAAAGATAAAACAATATATGCTTTCTGAAAGTAGGGTTAAAAGAGTTATTAGAAATCCCTTAAGAGTGGAAAAAGGAATTGCTCCAAAAACTTTAGCCTCAATGCAAAAAGCTGGGTCTAAAAAACATCCATATGAAATTTGGACTATGTATCAATTAGCTAAAGGTCAAGAACATAACCAGATAAAAGTTATCAGTGCTTGGAAATACCCAGGAGTAACTCAACCTGGAGATCCAATTCCTATTCCTCCTGATATTTTTGAAGAGATTATAAAAAGTATGAAAAATAATTAATGGATAAAATAAAATTTGAAGAATTAATCAGTCAAGCTTTAAAGAAAATCCCATATCATTTTTTGAATAAAATGGGAAACATTGCTATAGTATCACAAGATGAACCGAGTGAATTTCAAAAAGAACAATTAGGTTATTCTTCAGGAGGTTGTATCTTGGGATTATATGAAGGAGTGCCTCAGATTAAGAGAGGGTATTATAATAGATCTGCTCCAGATAAAATAACTTTTTTTCAGAAAAATATTGAAACGGTAGCTGGTAATAATGAACAAAAAATAAAAGAAATTGTTGAGGAAACAGTTTGGCATGAGATAGGTCATCATTTTGGTTTAAATGAAGATGAAATTAGAAAGCGTATTCAATTAAAAAAACCATTCATGGAAAAGAAGACGATAAATTATAAAGATTTTGAACAATTAGATCTACGAATAGCTAAAATATTAAAAGCAGAAGAATTTGAAGGAACTGATAAGCTTCTTGTTTTGGAGATTGATTTAGGAGAAGAAAGGAGGCAATTAATTGCTGGTATTAAACAAGAATACTCACCAGAATCATTGATTGGAAAGAAAATTGTTGTAGTTGCTAATTTAGAGCCTAAGGAGATAAAAGGAAAAATGAGCCAGGGAATGCTTTTAGCAGTTGATTCTTCTCAAGGACCAGTGCTTTTGGTTCCTGAAGGCGAAGTGCCTCCAGGTAGTAAGATAAAATAACAAAAATTTAGAGCATGAAAAAGATATTTATTATTAATAAAAGAGGAGAAAAAGAAATTTTTTCAAAAAATAAAGTTTACAATAGTGCTCGAAGAGTTGGTGCTTCGAAACAATTAGCAGAAGAAATAGCAACGACGATAAGAAAAGAAGTTTATCCCGAGATGACCACTGATGAGATTTTTGATCGGGTAGAGGAAATTTTGGAAAAAGAATATCCTAAAGGTGGAATTCGTTTTAGGCTCAAAGAAGCAATGATGTCTTTAGGTCCAAGTGGTTTCCCTTTTGAAAAATATATTGGAGGAATATTTCAAGAATTAGGTTTTGAAGTTGATCTTAATCAATATATTAAAGGATCATGTGTGACTCATGAAGTAGATGTTTTAGCTAAGGAAAAAAAGTATTGTTTGATTGGTGAATGTAAATATCATACTGTGCCTGGTGGTAGGGTTGATTTAAGAATTGGTTTGCATCATTATGCTCGTTATTTAGATATACAAGTAGGCAACTATTTTAAGAAAAAATTAAAGAATTTAAAGCCAAGGCCAATTATAATAACTAATAGCAAGTTTACTAGTAAATTATTAAAATATGCAGAATGTGTTGGGCTTGATTTATTAGGTTGGAAATATCCTAGAGGGACAGGGTTAGAATATATTATTGAAACAGAAAAATTTTATCCTATTACTATTCTTCCTTCTTTTAAAGATGGATTATTAGAAGTATTTGCTCAACAAGGGTTAATGTTAGCTCAGGATTTATTAAATATAGATCCAGAAAAACATTTTAAAAGATTAGGAATTCCTAAAAGTAAAATCTCCGCTCTTAGAAAAGAAGCAGAGATTTTGTTATTAGAAGAATAAGGTCTTTAAAAAAATGCTACTGCTCGTTGAAATTAGATAGCAAGCTATTTAATCTCTCTAAACAGTAGCATTCATATTATAGCAAAGATTAATTCTCTATGTCAAATATTAATGTGGATAACTCAAGAAAGATTCTTAAAAAATTAATTAATAATAAAATACAAGTATGAATAAAAAATATATTTTATGGTTTAAAGAATTAGGCACTAAAGATGTTTCTCGAGTGGGTGGGAAAAATGCTTCTTTAGGGGAAATGTACAATCATCTTACTAAAAAAGGAATTAATGTTCCTGACGGTTTTGCTTTTACCACTGCCGCTTATTGGCATTTTTTGAAAGAGAATAAGTTGGAAAAAGGATTAAAAGAGATCTTTTCTGAATTTAATCCAAGAAGTCTTAAGAGTTTGCAGGAAACTGGTAAGAAGGCTAGGAAACTTGTTTCAGCTGGAGAGTTTCCAGAAGATTTAAGAAAAGAGATTATAGAAGCTTATCGGAAATTAGAAAAGAAATATGGAGAAAATTGCGAAACAGCTGTTAGGTCTTCTGGGATGGCTGAAGACTCTCCTCGGGATTCTTTTGCTGGTCAATTTGAAACCTTTTTGAATATTAAAGGGGAAGAGGAATTATTAAAGGCAATTAAAGAATGTTTGGCTTCATCTTTTAATGATAGAGTTATTTCTTATAGAGAAGAAAAGAAAATAAATCATTTTGAATTTGCTCTTTCAATTGGAATACAAAAGATGGTTAGATCTGATTTAGCTTCTTCTGGAATAATGTTTACTTTAGATACAGAATCAGGTTTTCGAAATGTAGTTTTAATTAATTCTATTTTTGGCTTAGGAGAAATGATTGTTCAAGGAAAAATAACGGCTGATGAGTTTTATGTTTTTAAACCAACTTTAGAGCAAGGATTCAAAGCAATTATCAGAAAGGATCTTGGTAGAAAAACAAAAAAGCATGTTTATAATGAAAAGACAGGAATTAAAGAAGTATTAGTTTCTCCAAAAGACCAATTAAGGTTTTCTTTAAATGATGAAGAAATTTTAACTTTAGCAAAATGGGGGGTTATTATTGAGAATCATTATTCAACCTTGAATAAGAAATGGATGCCTCAAGACATTGAATGGGCTAAGGATGGAAAAACAGGAGAATTATTTATCGTTCAATCGAGACCAGAAACTATTCACTCAATCCCAACAAATATTTATCAGGAATATCAATTATCAACAACAAAAAAACCGATTTTAACTGGAACTGCTATTGGTAATAAAATTGGCATTGGCAAAGCAAGGATTATTAAAAGTGCTTCCAATCTTTCTGAATTTCAAAAAGGAGAAGTTTTGATTACTAAAATGACTGATCCTGATTGGACCTCAGCTTTTCCTATGGCTTCAGCTATTATTACTGATGAAGGAAGTAAAACTTGTCATGCTGCTATTATCTCAAGAGAATTAGGAGTGCCTTGTATAGTTGGTGCTAGAGACGCAACAAAGAAATTAAAGAATGGACAAGAAGTGACAGTTGATTGTACCCAGGGACTTAATGGTAGAGTTTTTGATGGCAAGGTGTCTTATAAAATTAAGGAATATAATTTTAAAAAGTTTCCTAAGACTAAAACAAAGATAGTAATGAATATTGGTGCCCCTGAAATAGCTTTTTCATCTTCTTTTTTACCTAATGAAGGAGTAGGCTTGGCTAGGGAAGAATTTATTATTGCTGAAAAAATTAGAATTCATCCTTTAGCTTTGTATCATTATAACAAGATTAAAAATGGTTCTTTAGGGAAAACTCCTGAAGAGAAGAAAAAATTAAAAGAGATTAGCAAGAAAATTGATGAGATGACAGTAGAACATAAGAATAAGAAAGAATATTTTGTTAAAGAGTTAACAGAAGGAATTGCCCAGATTGCAGCTGCTTTTTATCCCAAAGAAGTAATTGTCAGGTTTTCTGATTTTAAAACAAATGAATACCGTAATCTTATTGGCGGAGAATTTTTTGAACAAGCAGATGAAGCTAATCCAATGTTAGGATTTAGAGGAGCTTGTCGATATATTGATTCTCGATTTAAACCAGCTTTTTTGATGGAGTGTGAATCAATCAAAAGAGCAAGAGAGGTTTTTGGATTAACAAATATTTCAATCATGGTTCCGTTTTGTCGAACAATTAAAGAAGCAGAGCAATCAAAGAAATTGATTAAACAATCTAGCTTGTTAGATGGTAAAAATCCGCCAAAACTTTATGTAATGTGTGAAATTCCTTCCAATGTTGTTTTAGTAAATGAATTCTTGGATATTTTTGATGGGATGAGTATAGGAAGTAATGACTTGACTCAGCTGGTATTAGGGATTGATAGAGATAATGCAGTAATTCAAGGAATAGGGGATGAAAGGAATGAGGCAGTTAAAAATATGATTGCAGAAGTAATTAAAGTTTGTAAAAAAAGAAAGAAGTATGTGGGAATCTGTGGCCAAGCGCCGAGCGATTTTCCTGAGTTTGCAAAGTTTTTAGCAGAGCAAGGCATTGAAAGCATGTCTTTGAATCCAGATACAGTTATTAAAACAATTTTAGAAATTAGCAAATTGAATTAAAAATACAATGAGAATAGATGATATTTTTATTAAAATAACTCATGATTCTCGGGGAGAGGAAACTTTAAGAGCTGTAATGAAGAGTGGAAATATTGAGATAAATACCAGTGTTCCTCATGGAAAAAGCACAGGAGAAAAAGAAGTTTTTGTTATGGATCCGCATACAGCTATTAGAAAGTTTGAATTAATTAAAGAAAGATTAATTAAAGTTGATTTTGTTGATCTTAATGATTTTGATAATTTTCTAATGGAACTAGATGGTACAAAGATTAAAAGTGTTCTTGGAGGAAATTTAATTTTAGTTTTGTCTCAGGCATTTTGTCGTTTAGCAGCTAAAAAAGAAGGAATAGA
>JAQTTC010000006.1 GCA_028711005.1 Minisyncoccota bacterium | reverse complement strand
AATAGCGATTTATATTGCTTAATTTATTACTATGTTATCAAATTTATTCACATTCGTAAAGACAAAAGGGAGTTCCCTGTTGCCCGCGCACGGGAGCGGTGGGGCAAGGGCAACTATAATTATAAAAATCCCGCAAAAAAATCGGGCGAAGCCCGAAAAGCAAAAAGGCAAAAAGGAAGGGGGTCTGGGGGAAGGAATTTTTGCCCTTTTGCGAGTTAAAATAGAGCGTTTCCGCTTTTCGCTGATTAAGAGAAACACAAAACAGAAAAATTTTCTTTTCCTTTTAAAAGAAAAAATTGCGCGCGAAAAAATTAAGTTTCTAAAATTTCCTACTTTTTGGTTTGAAGCCACGCCCCAAGGAAAATTTATGCTCAATATCGCTTTTGGGCAGTCAAAATATTTTGTTGATAATCTTTCAGAGAATACCAAAAGAGGTTTAAGACAAAAATTAAGGCGAGGCGAAATGCCTGGCTATGCTCCGCTTGGATATTTGAATGATTTGAAAAATCACACAATGATAAAAGACCCTGAAAGATTTCGCCTCGTTAAGAAAATTTTTGAATTGTATTCAACAGGCAATTATTCTCTTCAAAGTTTAAGAGACAAAATTTTTGACATCGGCTTGTTGACTAGGAATGAAAAAATGCTTTCCGTTTCAATGGTGCAAAGTATTTTACAAAATCCTTTCTATTACGGCGTATTTAGGTATAACGGCGAATTATGGCAAGGAAAGCATGAGCCAATGATTGCAAAGAAACTTTTTGATAAATGCCAGCATGTTTTATCTGATCGCTCCCGCCCACAAAAAAGAAAAATTAAAGAGTTTGCTTTTCGCGGACTTTTGTTTTGCGGCGAGTGTGGTTGCGCCATAACTTCCGAAACACAAAAAGGACACAACTATTATCGTTGCACTAAAAAGCGTGGCAAATGCTCGCAAGGATATATTCGCGAAGAAGTTTTGGCGGATCAGATAAACAAGCAAATTCAAAAAGTTTCTTTGCCTCCGTCTTGGGCCGACAAAATGATTGCGGAACTTGAAAAAGACAAAGAGCAAGAAGCCAAAGACGGAGCCGTTTTTGCTCAAAATCTAAAATCTCAAATAAAAGGGCTTGAGGAAAAGCTGGATACGCTTTTAGATACGCACTTAGACGGCACAATTACCAAAGAAGAATACACCACCAAAAAACAAAAAATCCTCAACCAAAAGATTGAGATTTCTGAAAAATTGAAGGATTTTGAGCAAAACGGCAATCATTGGCTCGAACCGGCTAAAAAATTCATTTTAGACAGTAAACAAGCCGAAATTATCGCTTTGCAGGAAAATCTTTTTGAGAAAAAAGATTTTCTAAAAAAGATTGGCTCGAACCGAATTTTGCGGGAACGAGAATTGGTTTTTGAGCCACGCGGAGCGTGGCAAATCCTTTTAAAATCAGCCTTACCCGCCTCTGGCGGGCGTGCCGAGACGCTTTGCGCCGAGGCAACAAACGCCGAACATACAATTTGGCTCCGCGGGTAGGACTCGAACCTACAACCCACTGGTTACACCTAGTCTCTAAGTTTCCTTAAAGGGTGGACTATATCTTCACCATAATTATTTTAATAACAATTTTAGGTGTCTCGGTATCTAGTCTCTACGGCGCCCAAATATTTAATTTAATATTTGGTTCCCACGGTGTTAGCATATTATTTAACTTAGCTTTCACCGTTATCCCGAGATGTACATTCCAAAATTTCTTTTGGAAGCTGCAAAATTCCAGCATGTAATTCCCTATGACAGTTCGCGCAAACAAGAATACATTTATCTAATTCTTTTTTAATTTTATCCCAAGATCTAGTGAGTCCTCTAACAGAAAGCCCAAATTCTTTTTCTTTCGAAATAATGTGATGAAAATCTAAAGCATCATTACATTTATTATAACCGCAAAAAAAACATTTTCCTCCTTTGTACTCGATTGCTAAGGCTTTTAATTTTTTTCTTCTTGTTGTTACTGCCTTTTTAAGGTACTCTGCACGCTGTCGATAATTTCTTTTGTTCATAACAATGGGGCTTATTAATTATTTACAGCCAGTCGCTCTACCATTGAGCTACCGCGGAATATATTAATTGTACTATAATTTTATTGATTTATCAAATAATCAAAGTTTTTAAGAAAAATTCTTCTTAAAAATATGAAAACAAGATTATAAAAGAAAAATAAATGTAGAATAAGGCAGCAGAAATCATAAAAATATTGGTAATCAAGCCTGGTCTAAGAGGTTTTGGCAATCTAAAATTATTTAAGTAAATTAGAATTGGTACATACACTGCCATTACAAAACCACCTAAAACTGAACTAATGATAATAAAAACAAAAGGTTCTTCAAAAGGAAGTAAAACTGCACTAATAACTACAAAAGCTACAATTAAACCATAATACAGATGATGTATAGAAAGATTTTGTATTTTTTGAGAAGAAAATTTTCTTAAAGGTTGTATTTGTAAACGAGTGTAAATTATATCGCTGATAATCCTTGCGGCAACATCAATTATTGTCCACATTGTAGAAAAAAGCATCAAAAAAATCATAAAAAGGAATAATTTTGAACCAATAACTCCCCAGCTTTCTTCAAAAATCATCGCTTGCAAAGTTGCTAATTGAAGCCCTTCTGGCACTAACCCCCTTGGAGATAAAACAGCATAAGCATTAGCACTTAAAAGGATTAAGGTTACTAAACCAAGAAACCAAAAAATAATACCTTGATCTATAAAAACATATTTCATCCACTTTTTCCATTTTTTTAAATTTTCTGCATTGATTTCAAAAGTATATCCTTTATAATCAACCGCTTCGATTTTACCAGTAACTGGATTAGTAATATGACCAGCATATTTTGCCATTCCTAATCCTTTATCCCTATACCACAAAGAAGTACAAAGATTTAACAAACCACCAGCCCCAGCAAAAACTATTGCTCCTAAAAGAACCTGCATATCAATCCCTGTTGGAATCCAACCAAAGTTTATTAATCCTAAAAATATTTCTTTAAAATGATAAACTTTTAAATTTAAAAAACTAAAAAAAAGAAGCAAGATAAAAAAAATAGGAACAATTATCTTTAAAGATATTTCTAATACTTTATATGCTCTTTTACCGCTAAAAGTAATAAATAAAATAAAAAGTAAAGAAACTAAAGCCCAAATTATGTAATCACCAAAACCAAAAATTTCAGCCAAAACAGTACCTAAGGTTCCAGCCCAAGCAGGCCAAATATATAGAGCAATAACAGATAATAACCAAAAAAATGGCAGCCAAACCCATATTCGGCCAGTAGAAGAAAAAATACTTTCACCAGTGGCTAAAGTATTACGTGCTACTTCTTGATTAATAAAGTATTGAAAAGTAATTCCTATTAAAGCCAGCCAAAGTAACCCTAAACCAAACTTTGCAATTAAATGAGGCCATAAAATTAACTCACCGGTTCCAATTGCTAAGGCTAATATAATAACCCCTACTCCTAAAGCCTTCCCAAAAGACGGCGGCTGAGGTAAATCACGTTTTTCATAAGAAGGATAAAATTCTTTATCATTCATTATTTATGATCAAATAGATTATTAGTTTTAGCAGTTTTAGGTCCTTGAGACTTAGAATAAAGAGATTTTTTTCTCTTGTTATAAGGAATCTCTACTGGGGAAGATACATATTCCACTGCTATTTGACAAATATGCAT
Organism: Minisyncoccota bacterium; assembly: GCA_028711005.1. GTDB lineage: Bacteria > Patescibacteriota > Minisyncoccia > UBA6257 > UBA6257 > JAQTTC01. The sequence goes on along the minus strand of JAQTTC010000006.1, from coordinate 27,436 downwards.
GTTTGCATATAAAGCAACTGGTAAATTAGATTGATTACTAATTTCTAAAGTTAAAGTACCTTCAAATCCAGGGTCTACAAATCCAGCTGTATGTACTAAAATCCCCATTCTTGCCAAGGTACTTTTACCTTCAACTTTCAAAACCATATCATTAGGTACTTTAACATATTCTTTGGTACTTGCTAAAACAAAATCATTAGGATGAAGAATAAAAGGCTCATTCATTTTTATCTTTCTAGTAACAACAAAATCTTTATCTGGTAATTCTTTCTTTGTATCTAAAAGCGATCGTTTAGAAATATTGAATTTCTTAAAAATTGGACCCAATTTTAAATCAATCGAAGCTGGGCCAATCTGATTCTTGTTTAAGCTTGGCTTAAAGACAAGCTTTTTACTTCTAATAACTTTTTTTATATCACGATCAGATAGTATCATGTTTTTAAATTATATTTTCTAAATTTAATGAATTTATCAATATGTTTAGAATGAAATAAACTATTCCTTTTATTAATTATCTAATTGCTGCCAGGCAGGGACTCGAACCCCGGTTTCCGCGTCCAGAGCGCGGCGTGCTACCACTACACCACCTGGCAATAGACTAATGCACTTCTTCTTTATAGCTCTTCACTAATACATAATTCAAAGGGCAATGTTGGAATTGGCGTTCTTCTCAACTGAATCTGAATTTCAATAAATCTTTTTAAAAGCTTTTCTAAATAAGGGGTATCAAAAGATTCAGCTTGTTTAAATAAAACTGCCATTTCTTCATTCGTAGTTTCTTTTTCTAATATTTTGCCTAAAGAAGGAGAAATTTTAAGTAAAAGAATTTTCCTCAAATAATTTAATGTTTCTTTATTGAAAACCTCAAGATCATAACCTTCATCATAAGTATCATTAATAAACTCTAATGCCTTTTCTTTATCTTTTTTAGCTAAATAAATAATAAATTTTTTTATTTTTTCAAAATTTATAGCACCAACTAATTCCTCAACTGATTTTTTAGTAATATTCTTATCAGTTACTAGAGAGATTTGCCCTAATAATGACTGAGCATCACGTAAACCACCTTCAGAATGAAGAGCGACTAACCTTAACGCCTCATCTTCAAATTTTATCTTTTCCTGTTTGCAAATATTTTTAAGGCAACCGATTATATCATCTAGATTTAATTTTTTAAAATCATAGCGCTCTACACGCGAAAGAATTGTTGCTGGTAACTTATCAGGTTCTGTTGTTGCTAAAATGAAAACTACATACGAAGGAGGTTCTTCTAAAGTTTTAAGCAAAGCATTAAAAGCTTCTTTTGTCATTTGATGAGCCTCATCGATAATAAAAATTTTATATTTTGAGCTTACTGGTGGAAATTTAATATTTTCTTTTAAAGAGCGAACATCCTCAATTCCCCTATTAGAAGCTGCATCAATTTCTATTAAGTCTAAAGAATTTCCTGCCTTTATTGCCTTACAAGATTCACATTTGTTGCAAGGTTCAAATTGATTTGGTTTTCTTCCCTGACAATTAAGAGCTTTAGCCAACAACCGAGCAACTGTTGTCTTACCAACGCCTCTTAGTCCAGTAAACAGATATGCATGAGAAACTTGGCCCTGTAATAAGGCATTGGAGAGAGTATTGATAATAGTTTTTTGATTGATTACTTCTGCAAACAACTGAGGACGATATTTTCGATATAATACAAGTTGAGACATAAAAAATAATTAAACAGATAATAATAGAATAACTTAAGATATTATAGCAAAAAAACTATAGGTTTAAAAGCCTATTTATCTTTAAAAACAAAGTATTTATAACCAAAAAAATTGATCAAAGTTGTAAATGCCGTAGCTGCTAAAGCGCTAATATTGGCCCAAAGATATGAAGAAATATTGCCTATTGGCCCAATGAGATTTACCAATAGAGAAGCAGTACTCACATTAATCCCAAAAGCAATTAAACTAATTATTAAAAATTTAGTAAACTCCTTCTTCTCCATTTTACCTTCTCTTCTAAAGGTCCATCTTTTATTTAAAAAATAACTATTAATAACAGCTACTGTAAAAGAGATTGCTTTAAAAAAAGAATAACCAACTCCTACAGTAATTCCAGTTAAAAACATTAATAAATTTAAAACACCGAAGTCAACTCCAGTATTAATTAATCCTACACAAAGAAATTTTATAAACTGAAAAAACACAAAGATGAATATTTTAGTATGTTTTTCTTAGTTCCTCTTCAATTTCATTACGAGGTCGAGCATATTTAGAAGAACAAATTTGTTTTAATTTTTCTACCTTTTCTTTATTAGTTTCTGGGGGTTTATTAATCTTAATATTAAAAGCTCTAGAAGTTTGACCTTGAATTGTTAATTTGATATAGGCATTAAAATTATCTAGATTAATTAGATCATATGCACTAAAAACTGGAGCAAAATATTTAGCTAAAAATTCAGCATCATCATTACCTACCCTGAAAGAAACTATTGTTCCTACATTCCCAAAGACTGATTTAATAATTGGTTCTTTAAGCTGAGCTAAAAATTGATTAGCAACAATTAAATTAAGACGATACTTTCTAGCCTCTGAGAAAATAGTGGAAATTGTTTCAGTGGTAATGTTTTGAAACTCATCGATATATAAATGAAAGTCTTTTCTTTGTTCCTCAGAAATATCAACTCGAGAGAAAGAAGCCATCATTAATTTACCAACAATTATCATTCCCAAGAGATAACTATTAATATCCCCTAGCAACCCCTTGGATAGATTAATAATCAAAATCTTTTCTTCATCCATTATTTTTCTAAAATCAACGGATGATTTCTTTTGACTAATAATAGGTCTTACTAAGTCATTTGCCAAAAAAGGATTGAGTTTAGAATTAATATATGGTGCCACGTTAGCTAAAGCTAAATCTCCACCTGCTTTCTCTGCTTCTTTTTCCCAAAACTCTTTAACCATTGGATTAGGAGTTTTTTCTAAAAGTGCCCTACGAAAATCAGGATTTATTAAAATTCGAGGAAGATCATTTAAGGTATGAATTTCATCTGGGTCATCTAAAAGAAGTAATAAAGCATTGCGAAAATATTGTTCAAAAACAGGACCTCCAACTGTTTTTAAATCATAAAGCTTGTCTAAAATCTCTAAAAGTTCATCAACAACAAAAGATTTTTGAAAAGGAAATTTTTGATCCCATTCCAGCATATTTAACCCAAAAGACCTTTCAAAATCTCCTGGATTGAAATAGATAACATCATCCATTCTTGAATCTGGAATTAACCCCATTAAATACTCTGCCGTATCACCATGAGGATCAATATAGCAAACACCTTTACCAGCAGCCATATCTTGAATAAGTAGGTTCCTCATTAAAGAAGTTTTCCCTGTACCTGTTTGCCCAATGATATAAAGATGACGACGCCTATCTTCATCAAGAATCCTAATATTTTTTTCCTCTCCTTGAAAAACATTGGTTCCTAAAACAGCTCCAGTACTTGGCAAGTTTGAAGGAGCAGAAGCACTACGGGCTTTAAGCCATTTTACTCTAGAATTTTCTAAAAAGGGGTGAGGAAAATGAAATATTGTAGCTATTTCTTCTGTATTTAAAAACATATTATCTTTTGGCCTAAAAAGCCTAAAAGAAAAATCATATACTAATTTCTTTAATCCTTTTTGAGATTTAATTATAAAAGAATCTAAACCATTACCTAAAGGATGAGAAAGAGGACTAAAAGATGATTCTAAGTGAGACAATAACTCTTCTGCTCTCTCTTTTGTAGAAGCAGAAGCTAATAAACGAGCATTAAATTGAAAAAGTGAATATTGAGATTTTTCATCTATTAATTTAATTAAATTCTCATCTATTTGTTTTGGCTTTAATCCTTCTTCAATATTCTTTTCTGATCCTTTTTTGAACAAAGAAGAGGTCATTGCTTGTCGCAAATCTTGTCCTCCAAGAAGTGCTTTTCTAATTTCAGCAAATTTCTTTTTCAAACCGCTAGAATCAGGTTTCATAATTATTTGCAAAGCAGCTCCTTCATCTTGGGAAGATATTTTAGAAAAAGCATTAATAATTGCCGCTAAAGGATCTTGACCAAAAGATCGAAAAGTTTTTATTGGTAAAACATATGGTTCTTTTAATTTAAAAATCAATCCAGCTACCTTTCCTTTTGGAGAAAAAATAGTATAATCATCTATTTGTTCCATCTTGGCATAAGGAAAAGAAGCAGAAAGAGTTTTCTCAAAAAATTGTGTGTCTTTTTTAGGACAAGCAGCATAAAAACAGATTTCTAGAGAATTTCTAGGAATCGCTATTTCAAAAATAATTTCCTTGTTATATCTACTAAAACTTTCTAATGCCTGCTCAAAAACTGAAATAAAGTCAGTAAAAACATTTTGTTTTTCTTGCACTGAATTGCTTGATTTTGAAAAAAAATCTTGGGGAATAGTAATCAAAAATAATTGATAACCAATACTTTTTTTAATTTCTAAATGAAAAAATTTCTTTCTTAAAAGAAAAAATAAAATCAAAATGATAAAAACGATTAAGCCACTCCAGAAAATATACATTCTTTTAAATTAATTTTTTATCTTTTAATTCCTGATAATATTTATCTGCTAAAGAATCCCTTAATTTATCAATTAAGTATGCATTACCACTTTTTAAAGCCATGTTAACTGCCCTAGGAATGTTTTCTTCAATAGCAATCGTTATTAATTCAGCAAGCTTAATATTTGCTTCTTCAATGATCTCTTCTGATGATTTTTGATCTTGAGAATGAATACTAGACGGAAAAGGAACTTTTTTATCTTCCCTAGGCTGAATCATTTCTATATCTGGCAAAGTTTCTTTCAAAGAATCCTCCATTCTTTCTTCAATTGTTTCAACTACTAATTCTTTCTCTTCAGGAATTTCAATTTTTTCCCGAGACATTTGCTCTTTTTTAATCTCAACTCTATTTTTAATAAAATTTAATTCTTCTTGATTCATAATAGAAAATAAAGGTTTTTATTTGTTAGATATATTATAGCAAAACTCTTTAATAATTTCATCGATTAATCTTATAATAAACTTTTGGGGGATAACGATAGTCTATATATTGTAAATTAATAAAACTACCTTTGAGTTGCTGTTCCTTGATACCAGCTACTATTTTAAGCATTTCGGAAAAATCATCATCTAGATTATAAAAAATTTGGAACCCTTCATCAGTAACTAATTTTATTTCTGAAGAATTTTCCGTTTTAATCTCTAGATAATTAATACTTATAGGACTTTCTTCTGTTTCGGAAAGAAGAAAAGCTTCATTAAGCTTAGCTAGTTTTTCTTGAGAAATAACTTTAGTTCCTAGAGCTCTTTTTTTAGTTTCGAGAATTACAATTTTGTTAAGAAAAGACCCCTGAATTCTTGGTGCCTGTTCAAAAATTACTCCATACTTATCCATGTAGTAACAATCCATTGTTTCTTCTAAAGAAGACCGACTCTCTAGATAAGATATATCATCAGTAATTTGAACTGGTTCTTGTTGAAGACACCATAAAAAGTCTATTTTCCTTTGCCTAATCTTGATAGCTAAAACTTTTGTTTTAAGATTTAATAATATGTCTATTTTTTCTATATCTGGATAGCTTCTTAAAAGAGATTCTTCTAAATCAGAATAATAAAAATTTAAGGCACTTTTATTACTTCTCAGATACTCTGGGAAAATAGCGTAAGCAAAAAAAGGAACAAAACGAGTATTCTTTTGTTGGAGATATAAATCTATCCTCGTTGCTAAAGATGGATTGTATCCTTCAATTAATATATCTTGTATTTGAAAATGAGAGGAAATAAATAATACCCAATAAATAAATCCTAAAAGAAAAATAATAAAAAATACAATAAACAATAATTGGAGTCTAAACCAAAAAACCCTTAAAGCATTACGAGTTCTTCTCATAAAATTAGTTCACTAGGAAAATATTTTTGTCCCGTTTGTATAGCGCCAAAGAGCTCTTGGCACTTTTATTCTTCCATCTTTTGTCTGGTAATTTTCAATAATAGACAAGATTCCTCTACCAAGAGCTAGAGCAGTTCCGTTAAGAGTATGGACTAATTCACTCTTTCCTGTGTGTTTGTTTTTAAATTTAATATTTAAACGTCTAGACTGAAAATCAGTACAATTAGAAGCAGAATGAGTTTCTCGATATTGCCCTTGTCCTTTATTTTGTCCAGGCAGCCAAGCTTCAATATCATATTTAGAAACTGCAGGATCTCCTAAATCACCAGCACAAATATCTAAAACTTGATAAGGAATTTTTAAATCTTTCATTATTTCTTCTTCTATAGAAAGTAAAAATTCATGTTCTTTTATTGAATCCTCAGGTTTACAGAAAACAAACATTTCTATTTTATCAAATTGATGAACTCTCAAAATCCCTTTTGTATCCTTACCATAAGATCCAGCCTCTCTTCTAAAGCAAGATGAAAAAGATACATAGCGGCAAGGTAAATCTTCTTCATCAAAAACTTCGTCCATATGCATTGGCCCAATCATTTGTTCCGAAGTTCCTACTAAATAAAGATCATCTTTAGGCAAATGATAAACTTCTTCTGCCCCTCTATCTAAGTATCCCATCCCCCAAAAAGGACGAGGCTTTATTAAAACTGGAGGAATTATTGGAATAAAACCCTTTTTAGTTAACTTATCAAAAATAAATTTAATTAAAGCAAATTCTAAAATAGCTCCTCCTCTTCTTAAAATTCCAAAACGAGAACCGGATGTTTTTGCTGCTCTTTTAATATCAATCATATCTAAGCTCTCTCCTAAAGTAAGATAATCCTGTGGAACAAAATTAAATTTTGGTTTTTTACCTACTTGTCTAATCACTACATTTTCTGTATCATCCTTTCCTTCAGGAACACTATCTAAAGGAGGATTAGGGATTAAACTCATTGTCTTGATATATTCATCTTCAATTACTGCCAATTCTTTTTCTTTTAAAGACAAAAAGTCTTTAGCTTGTTTTAAAACTTGAATAATTTTTTCTTTATCTTTTTCTTCAATTAATTTTTTCTCTGTAGCATTTTTCTTTGCCCTAACTGTTTCTATCTCTTGCAACAAATCTCTTTTTTTATTATCCAGTTCTAAAACTTTATCAACTAAAGAAGCATCTGCGTTTTTTTTATTTAAACCTTCTTTAATTTTATCTGGTTGTTCTCTAATTAATTTAATATCTAACATGTTATTAATTATTATTTATTTATTTTTTGGTTTCATAAAAGGAAAAAGAATAATCTCTTTTAAGGAGGAAGTTTCAGTAAAAACGGAAATTAATCTATCAATACCAATACCTAGCCCTGCTGTTGGAGGCATACCATATTCTAAGGCTTCAATATAATCTAAGTCTTGAGGATGAGCTTCTAAATCTCCTTCCTTCCTCATCTTCGACTGTTGTTGGAATCTCTCTTTTTGGTCTATTGGATCATTTAATTCAGAAAAACCATTAACTATTTCTGACCCAAAAGCAATTAATTGAAATCTTGCTGTTTTTTCTGGATCATCTTTCTTTTTCTTTGCTAAAGGAGAAATCCCTATTGGGTGATCTATAATAAATGTAGGCTCGATGATTTTATTTCTTAATTTTTTAAAGATTACTTCTGCTATTTTTTCTTTTGAATCAATTTTATCTAACTCAACTTTCATCATCGATGCTTTTTGCATCCACTTTTCCTTACTATCTTTAAATGTTAATCCTGTCTCTTTATTTAAAAAATCCTCATAACTAATTTTTTTCCAAGTTTTTTTAAGAAAAGCATTCCCCCGGGGAAGTTCTTTTTTAAACTTCTTAGCTAAAAATTTAAATAATTCTTCTATTAAATTCATTGCATCTTCCCTGCTTTTGTAAGCACTATAAAGTTCTAGAATTGTAAATTCTGGATTATGTTCTCTATCGATTCCTTCGTTACGAAAACATCTTCCAATTTCATAAATATTTTCTAAACCACCAACAATTAAACGTTTAAGATATAACTCAGGAGCTATTCTTAAGTAAATTTTCATTTTTAAAGCTTCTAGATATGTAACAAAAGGATTTGCATTCGCTCCTCCATATAAAGGTTGTAAAATTGGTGTTTCTACTTCTAAATATTCTTTTTTATTTAAAAATTCTCTAATTGAAGAGATAATTTTACTTCGCAAAACAAACTTCTCTTTTACAGTTTCATTTTCTAACAAATCAAGATAACGCTTTCGAAAGCGTTCTTCTGCATCTTCAAGTCCATACCAGGCCTTTGGTAACGGTCTCAAGCTTTTAGTCAATAAATTAAAAGATTGAACCTGAAGTGTTTTTTCTCCTCTTTTAGTTTTAAAGAGAAACCCTTTGGCTTCTAAAAAATCTCCCAAATCAAAAAAATCTTCTAAGAACTTCATTTTCTCTTCACCTAATTCATCTTGTTTAAATAAAAGCTGAATTTTTCCTTTCTCGTCTTTAATATCAACAAAAACAGCACCTCCATGTTCTCTTTTCCCCCAAATCCTTCCAGCAAGAACAATCTTTTTTTTACTTCGAGACCAATTAGAAAAATTATTTAAAGCTTGCTCTATAGAAAATTGGCGTTGACTCTTTTCTGGATAAGGATCAATGCCTTGTTTTCGAAGATTGTTTAGCTTCTTTATTCTTTCTTTTATTAAGTCATCTAGCATAGAAATATTTTAAAATCAAGATATATTCAATATCTTATATTTTACCTCACCTTGAGGTGTTTTTACAAGTACTATTTCTTCTTTTGTGTGCCCTAAAAATGCACGCCCTAAAGGAGATTCATTAGAAATCCTCCCTTTTACTGGATCTGCTTCTTGGGACCCAACAATAGTAAAAATTCTTTTTACTGTTGGTTTGTTAACATTTTGTAATTCTATCGTTGAGCCTAATTCAACTTTACCATTGTTATATGGAGAACGACGAATAATTGAAGCATTTTTAAAAAAAGACTCTAATTCCAAAATTCGTGTTTCTAAGGCTTCCTGTGAATCTTTAGCTTCTTGATAGGCCGCATTTTCTGATAAATCACCCAGCTCCTTTGCCTCTTGAAGCATCTGAGCAATTTCCTGTCTTTTAACTGTTTTTAATTCTTTTAATTCTTCTTTGAGAGCTTTATAAGTTTCAGCTGTAACGTAATTTTTTTCCATACTAATATATTTTAATTTTATTTATTAATTCTATTTTCCCAATACCACCCCAAAACATCTTTAACTACTGGCAATGTAGCAACAACATTTTGCGGAGGAGCTTCTATGAAAACTAGAATTACAATTTGAGGGTCTTCATAGGGAGCATAGGCACCAAAAATGGTATGATAACCTTCTTTGCCGTTAATATAAGTCTTAGGAGAGCCACTTTTTCCTGCCATTTCAAATGGTAAAGAATTTAAATATGTAGCTGTTCCTGAAAGAATAACTTCTTTCATTCCTTCTTGAACTATATTAAGATTCTCCGAAGAAACATTTATCCTTAATTTTTCTTCAGGTGATTCTTCTTTTGAAAGATGCGGCTGCATTAAAACACCATCATTAGCAATAGTAGCTATATAAGCAGCCATTTGCAGCGGTGTCAAGGCAAAGCCACCTTCCCCAATTGAAACACTATAGGTATCCCCTAATTTCCACGTTGGATCAAGGGGTCTATTTTTTTTCATCCATTCAGTATCAGGCAAAACCGAATCAGCTTCGCCAAATAAATCAATGCCTGTTTTTTCATTAAGCCCAAAAGCAAGCCAATATTTCTTGATTTTTGATAAACCTAAACCAACAACATCTTCCCATCCTCCACCAACAGCCCAAAAATAAACATTGCAAGATACAGCAATCGCTTTTTTCATATTAACCCATCCATGATCATCCCAATCCCTAAAAACCCATTGTTCCTGAGGGTCATATGGAGAGGTAATAACAATTTTTCCTTCAGTAAATAACTCCTGTTCAGGATCTATAATATTTTCTTCCAAAGCTGCTACAGCCATTAATAGTTTTATTAAAGAGCCAGGAGGATATAATCCACTTATTGCTCTATTAAATAAAGGCAAGAAAGGACTTTGGAGATATTCATCAATTAATTCTGTTGGAGATCCTTTAGTAAAAAGATCTGGGTCAAAGCTAGGAACACTAATTAAAGAAAGTATTTCCCCTGTCTTAGGATTTAGAGCAATTCCTGCCCCACCAGTACTACCAATTTCTTCAATTCTTTCTCTAAGAGAATTATAAAATACTAATTGCAAATCTTTATCAAGAGTAGTAATAATATCTTTTCCTTTTTCCGGTTCAATAGAGCCCAAACTCTTTTGAATATTAAAAACAGCATCTACTTCAATTATTTTCTGACCAGGCCTACCCTGCAAAACATTTTCATAATAGGCTTCTAAACCATCTTTTCCTACCATACTAGTTAAAGGATAATCTTTATATTTCTCAATGTCTTGTGATGAAATTTTACCAATATACCCTAAAACATGAGCAAAAGCGTCTTTAAAAGGATAGTAACGACTATAGTCTGAGATAATATTAAATCCAGAGTTACCCTGAGATACTGTTTCAAACAACCTTACCTCATCAACCTCCAAATTAGATTTTATCAAAATTGGCTCTAGAGAATAATGATATTTACGACTTTGAAAAAGTGTTTCAATTTCTTCTTTATCTAATTTCAAAACAGAAGCTACTTTATCTATTAATTCTTTTCTTTCCTCGTCTTTTTGTGGCATCTCAGAAGGAATCATTACCAAACTAAAAGAAGGACTATTAAAAACTAAGGGCTCTAAAAATCTATCGTAAATTATTCCTCGTGGAGCGTTTACAATATAGTGATAGGTACTATTTTTTTCTGCTCTCTGTTGATAATATTCTCCCTCTATCGCCTGAAGATAAAAAACACGAGAAAAAATTACTAAAAAAAGAAAAAGACTAATAGCAAAAAAACCTCTAATTAAAAAAGGAGAGATTGGTGATTCCAGGCTTTCCAAATTCTTTTCCCTTGCTTCTTTAACCTTTCTATCTAAAAGGACTTCTTCTGGATCTAAAAAATGTTTTTTTCTTTTAATATAAGAGTATTTCATTAATAATGATTATATAATTTTATATGTTTAACTTTCTCAAATAGAAAAGAAAAAAGAATATAGCCCATTAAGGTAAAAATAAGTTGCTGCAAAATAATCAGATAAAAAGGAGAAGTTTTAAAAATAAGATTTAAAATTAAAAAACCTAGAAAATATATCGCAATAATTATATTTCCAATAATTAAGCGAGGGAAAAAATATGATTTTTCAAAAAACTTCATTAATAAAAGACCGATTCCAAAACAAGCAACAAAAATAATGAGATGGGTGCCCCAAGCAAAGCTAGAAAGAGTATCAAAAATAATTGAAGCTAAAAAAATTAAAAAAAATAAATAATATGGAGAGAAATAGAAAAAAGTAAATATTAAAAAAATTAAAATAATATTTAAAAAAGAAGAAAGAAAAATAGTCATTCCAAAATAAGTTTGAATAAAAATTACTAATAAAAAAAGCAAAAAATTCAAAAGATAACGTTTTGTCATGAAGTTGGAACTATATCTTTAATAATAAAAACCGAAGACAGCCGAGAAAAGTTGAGTAGAGGCTCTAAAATAAATTCTTTTACAGAACTAGTATCAGGGGAAGATCCGGCTTTTTGTACCTTAGCCACTAAAAGTCCTTTTAAAAAATTAGTATTTTCAGCAGAAGTAACCAAAACATCACCAATTTGTATATCTGAATTATAAGGCACTAATTTTAAACGAAAATTTCCTTTAGTATCAACTTCTGCTACCGCCAGCACAGCAGAACGTAAATCTTCGACACTAATTCTTGTTTCCGGATTAAATATTGACTCTCCACGGCAATAATCATTAAAACACTCAACCAATCTACCAATTAAAATTCTATCTTCAACAATAACATTCATTCCTTCGTCTAGCCCTGCCTTTAACCCTTTATTAATCCAAAATGAACCAGACAACCCAGAAGGATCCATTAAAATAATCTCAGCCATTTCTAAAGACCAATCTGTTTCATTTTTAATTTTCAAAGCTTCTTTTAAAAATATATTTTCTTCTTGAAGCTTTCTAAAATCTTGAAAACGATTAATTAAATTAATATTTTCTGATTTGATTTTATTTAATTTTTGCCTTAAATCATTAAAATGAAACAAATCATTAATCCAACTTCTTAAATTTACTAAATAATTTCCCGCTGGTTCTCCTAAACTTAAAGCAAATACTACTTTAGGTTTAAAAGAATTCTCCTGTAAAACATAAGATTGGAATAACAAAATACTAGTGATTACGAATATCACTAGTAAAGCCAAAGAACGAAAGTTTTGTCTCCTTATTCTTTTCATTTATTAAAGTGGTGGGTTTTCTCGAGCAATATTAATTAAAAGATCCTTAAAACCATTAAGATCTTCTAGGATTATACCAATCCCTCTAATGACTGATGTAACTGGATCATCAATGAGTTTTACCGGTAAATCCACTGAGTCTTCCAAAAGCTTATCAAAACCTTTTAATAAGCTTGTTCCTCCTGATAAAATTATTCCGGTTTCCATAATGTCTCCTATTAATTCTGGTGGAGTTAATTCAATAGTGTCTTTAACAGCATCAATAACTTTTGTTAATGAATTATTCATCGCTTCACGAATATCATCTTCTTTAACTTTTATTTCTTTAGGCAATCCTCGGGTTAAATCGCGCCCCTTAACATTCATTTCTTGTTTTGTTCCTAAATCAACTGCCGATCCTATACAAAGCTTGATTCTTTCAGCAGTTTTCTCTCCAATAGATAATTTAAATTTATCACGGAAATAATAAACAATATCCTCATCTAACTTATCTCCAGCTATCCGCAAGCTTTTAGAAACAACAATCCCTCCTAAAGAGATTACCGCTACTTCGGTACTACCACCACCAATATCAGCTATCAAAACCCCACGAGACTCTTTGACTGGTAACTGAGCACCTAAAGCAACTGCAATAGGTTCTTCTACTAAATAGACTTCTTTTGCTCCAGCGCTATGAGCTACGTCCTCTACTGCTCTTTTTTCAACCTCAGTTCCTCCTGTTGGTACTCCAATTACTAAACGAGGCCAATCAAAAACCTGACTTAAAATTCCTTTTCTTTTTGCTTTTTCTAAGAAATAATGAAGCATTTTTTCTGTTACTTCAAAATCAGAGATTACACCATTACTCAAGGGTTCAATAGCATCGATATGAGCAGGAGTTTTGCCTAGCATTTCTTCTGCTTCATGGCCAATAGCAAGAATTTGATTAGTTTTGTTATTTGTTGCTACAACAGTTGGTTCGTTTACTATTATCCCCTTTCCTTTGACATAAACTAAAGTTTTAGTAGTACCTAAATCTACTCCAATGTTTCTAAATAAATTTTCCTTTAAACTTTTAAACATATTCGTTGTCATTTTACTTTGCTTTAACTGTTTTGTCAAAATCTTTTAATTTTAATAATTTTGCTTTACGACTTTTCCTTTCTTTAAATTCAAAAGAATTTTCCTTTAAGGTTTTTTCACTTACCACGATTCTCCAAGGAAAACCTAACAAATCTGCATCTACTAACTTTTCTCCACTAGAAACATCATCTCGATCGTCATAAAAAACCTCTAATCCTTTTTTAATCATTTTATCATAAAGTAAGTCAGCTTGTTTTTTAATGATTTTATCCTCTTTCACTTTTCCTTTTAAAAGCCTGATTAAATGATACTGAAAAGGAGCAATTTCCTTTGGCCAAATGATTCCATCCTGGTCATAATTTGCTTCTACAATAACACCTAATAAACGACTAATACCTATGCCATAACAGCCCATTAATACATTTTTACTTTTTCCATCTTTATCTCTAAATTTTAAATCAAAAGCTTGAGAATATTTATCTTTTAATTTAAAAATATTACCAACCTCAGATCCTCTAAGCTCTTCTAAGGAATGGCCACAATTTGGACATTTTTTAGTATTACTAATGATTTCTTTATTTTGACAGAATTTACAAGAAGGACAATAGTAAAAAATATCTTCTCCTGCAGGAGTAATTACCTGAAATTCATGAGAAAAATCAGAAAAGGTTCCTCCTGAAGCTTCAACAACAAAAGCTTTTAGTCCACATCTTTTAAAAATTCTTTGATAAGCCTTTTTAACTTGATTATAATATTTATCTAAATCTTTTTCATCTTGATGAAAACTGTATAGATCTTTCATAATAAACTCTTTCCCTCTCAATATACCAGATTTAGAACGTGGTTCATCGCGAAATTTATCAGAAATATGGAATAAATATAAGGGTAAATCTTTATACGAATGAATGAAATTCTTAACCATTGGAGTTATTACTTCTTCATGAGTTGGTGACAAAGCAAACCACCCTCCAAAACGAGATTGTACCTTAAACAAAGCATTAAAACTCCCCCAGCGTCCAGTTTGCTCCCAATTTTTTCTTGGGTTTAAAAGAGCCATTAGAATCTCCTGCCCCCCAATAGCTTCCATTTCCTCTCTTACAATCTGCTCAATTCTCTTTATCACTCTTAATCCTAGAGGCAAAAAATTATAGACTCCACTCGTTAATCTCTCTATAAAATTAGCTTTTATTAATAAAGCAGCACTGATCGCTACTTCTTCTTGAGATATTTTTTTTCTACTTTTAAAATAAAATTTAGAAGCTTTCATAATTTAATTATTAAGAATAAATAAATTAATATCTTTAATCGTAACCACAAAAAGAAGAATTACTAATAAAGAAAAACAAATATTGTTTATAATTAATTCTGTTTTCTGAGCAATTGGGCGTCTTCTTATTTTTTCTATCCCTAAAAAGAAAATTCTCCCACCGTCTACAGCTGGAATAGGAAGTAAATTAAAAATAGCAAAAGCATAAGAAATAATCCCTAGGATATAAAAACCATAATCCCATCCCCATTGAAAACTTCTAGTAGTGATTGCCATAATTCCTACTGGTCCAGTCAATTCTTCAATACTGCCATCACCTTTAAAAAGATTAATAAAAACTCGACCAAGACCAGTCAACATTTCTTTAGTAAGAGTTCCCATAAGAATAAATGACTGCCTCGGAGCTTCAATAACAGAATACTGCAAATACCCTTCTTCGTTAAGAACAACGCCTAAATACCCTTTTGCTGCCTCAGATTCTGGCCTTAACAAAACCTCTATTTCAACTTGATCACCTTTTCTTTCAATAACTAATTGAATTTTTTTCCCTTCTAATTCTGCTGTTTTTTCTTGAACATCCTGAACACTACTTACCGGATAGTAGTCATTTAAATATTTAATACCTAATATAATATCACCTAATTCTAAACCAGCAGAAAATGCTGGAGATTCTTCTTCTATCTTTTGAATCTTTATATTGGAAACAACTTCTTCTTGATAATTTTGAGGTAAAGCAAAAGTTGGCATACCAATGCTAAAAAGAATCGTAAAAATTAAAAAAGCAATAATAAAGTTACTAACCACTCCAGCTACAAGAATTGAAGCTCTTTTACCTAAAGATTGAGCAGCAAAACTATTTTTATCTCCAAATTCTACAATTTTCACAAATCCTCCAAAAGGAATAGCATTAATAGAATAAACTACTCCATTCTTTTTAAAACTAAAAAGTCGCGGTGGATAACCAATACCAAACTCTTCAACAGTAACACCATGCTTTCGAGCCATTAAAAAATGCCCTAATTCATGTAAAAAAATGATAACACCCAGACACAATAAACTGATAATAAAGTAAATCATATTTAATTAATTTTTATGAATTTAAAATTTCTTGTTTTTTTTGCTCTTCTTTTTGATCAAAGGCTTCATTTGTTTTTTCAACAACTTTTTGAATCTCTTCTTTTAAACGGAATTTCTCGTCTTCAGACAGCTCTTTGTTCTCATATTTGTTATTAATTTCTTCAATTGATTCCCCTCTTAATTCTCTTAATTTTACCCGATAATCTTCTTTTTTAAGCCCAATAAGTTTAATTAATTCTTCTTTTCTTTCTTTACCTAATGCAGGTAAAAACAATTTTATTTGCTTCCCCTCTTGAGAAGGGTTTAAGCCTAAACTAGAAGACTCTAAGGCCTTTTTAACAGCTGGCAATAAATTTTCATCCCAAAGTTCAATAATAATAATATTAGGAAGCTTAATTGATATTCCCGCTACATGTTTTAAAGGAGTTAAGGTTCCATAACTATCGATTTTAATATTCTCTACTAAAGCGGTTGTTGGTCTTGAAGTACGGAATAATAAAACCTCTTCATAGAATTCATCTAATAATTTTTTTGTTTGCTCTTCAAATTTTTTAATTAACATAATTAATAATTTATTTATTATAATTGAAGAAAAACATTCTCCATTAATAACTGTCTATTAATGTTAGTATCTATTATTAAGTAGATTGCTTTTAAAAGACTTGAAATTAATTTTGTTCTTTTATCTAGACTTAAATTTAATCTACTAGATTCTTTATTAGATTTTAACATTCTTAACCATTCTTCTAAAGTAGAGCTTAATTCTTTTTTGTCTTCTGTTATTTCTTTAAAATATAAAGATTGCTTAGAAAAATCTTGATTTAAAATCTTAATTAAATATTCTCTTTTCTTATCTAAAACTTTTTTATAATCAGGGTCCATCAGCCTAATAACTTTACCTATTTTCCCTTCAGCTCTTTCAGCTATTAAGCTAGCTTCTTCTTGAGGTAAAGAATATTCTTTATGTAAAAAATCTATTATCTTCTTATCAGTTGCTCTAATAAACCTCAATGAAAGAAGCCGAGAGCGTATAGTTGATAAAAGCTTTTTATGAGCATCGGTTACTAAAATAATTAATATATTATCTCGTGATTCCTCTAATGTCTTTAAAAGAGCATTCTGAGAGTCCTCAGTCATTTTATCTGCTTTATCAATTATCAAAATTCTCAAAGAAGAAATCTGGGGATGATAAATTAAAAACTCTAATCCTTTTTTAATCTGTTCAATTTTTACAGAATTTTTTTCTGGTTCAATAATCATTAAATCTGGATGATATCCTTGATTAATCATTTTACAACTAGAACATTCGTTACATCTTTCCCATTTTTTATTATGACTACAGAGCAATGCTTCGCTAAAAACTCTCGCCGTTGTCATTTTTCCTGTTGACTCTTCTCCCCAAAAAAGCAGATTCTGAACTAATCTTTGATCAGTATCAAAAAACTTTTCTAAAAAAGTTGTCACTCCATCATTTTTAAAAAAAGCCATAAGATAATTTTAATTCTACTATCTATAAGTAGTAATACTTTTTTTATAAAGCCCTAAATTATCTAAAATCACTCCAGTGCCTTTAGCCACACAATAAAGAGGTTCATCAGCGATATAGCTAGGCACACCAGTCATTTTTGTGACTAAATCATTAATATTATTTAGAAGAGCCCCTCCTCCACTAATAATCATTCCTCTTTCCATAACATCAGCTGCTAATTCTGGAGGAGTTTCTGAAAGAACTGTTTTTACTGCTTGAACAATATCTTTTAAAGGACTATTTATTGCTTCTGCAATTTCATTGGAATTAATGACTATGTTTTTAGGCAATCCTTCTGTTAAATCTAATCCACGAATTTCCAACTCTTCTTTGTTTTTTGTTGGTAAGGCTGACCCTATCTTCATCTTGACTTCCTCAGCTGTCCTTTCTCCAATCGCCAAATTATATTTTCTTTTTACATAATCAGCAATTGCTACATCCATTTTATTTCCAGCTACCCTAACTGAAGCCCAAGAGACAATTCCTCCTAAAGAAATAACTGCTACTTCTGTAGTTCCTCCCCCTATATTAACTATCATATTGCCTCCAGCAGAATTAATTGGAACACCTGCCCCTAAAGCTGCCAAGATTGGTTCTCTTGCTACATATGCTTCTTTAGCTCCTGCTTCTCTTGCTGCTCCAATAACAGCTCTTCTTTCAGTGGAAGTAATTCCTACTGGAACAGAAATAATCAAATCAGGTTTAAATATCTTCCAAGGACCAGTAACTTTATCAATAAAGTATTTTAACATTGCTGCAGTTACTCGATAATCAGCAATAACGCCATCTTTTAAAGGTTTATAAGTTTTAATTACTTCTGGAGTTCTACCTAGCATCTGCCTTGCCTCTGCCCCAATAGCTAATATCTTATTATCATCAACAGCAATAGCTACTACCGAAGGCTCATTAATTAAAATTCCTTTTTGAGGAATAAAAACTAAAGTATTAGCTGTGCCTAAATCTATACCAATTTTACGAACTATCATAAATAAATTCTTATTATATTTATTAATTAATAATTATTTTATTGTTCAACTCTTTTTATCTCTGCTCCTAGTTTCTTTAATCTTTCATCTATTTCCTCATAACCTCTATCAATCTGATATATATCTTTTATCTTGGTTTTACCTTTAGCTAAAAGAGCTGCAATTAATAAACTAATACCTGATCTGATGTCTAAAGAGTTAACATCTTGAGCATATAATGGAGTTGGCCCAATAATTAATGCCCGGTGCGGATCTGCTATAATAGCATTTGCGCCCATTTTTATCAACTCATCAATATATTTCAACCTACCTTCAAACATCGTATCAAAGATTATACTTGTTCCATTAGCTTGTGTTGCTAAAACTCCAAAGGGAGATTGCAAATCTGTAGGAATACCAGGATATGGCTGGGTTTGAAGCTTAAAACTTTTTAAATTATATGATGGTAGCATTAATACGTCTGACTCAAGCTTTGAATGATAATTAATTTTTATTCTAGCACCAATTCCTTTTAATTTTTTAATTACTAGATCTAGATGATCAATTCTAACATTTTTAATTAAAATTTTACTTCTTAAAGCTGCTGCCAAAATCATAAAAGTTCCAGCTTCGATAGAATCAGAAACAACTTTATGAGAAGCTCCACAAAGTTCTTTTACTCCATTTATTTCATAAGAATGAGGGGAAATAGTTTTAATTTTTGCTCCCATCTTTTTTAAAAACACGACTAAATCTTCAACATGAGGCTCTAAAGCCCCAATTTTTAAAATTGTTTTTCCTGGAATCAAAGAAGCTAACATTAATATATTTTCGGTAGCAGTAACACTAAATTCTTCTAAAACAACCTTATTAGGAAAAACATTATTACCAATATAGTGATAATAAGCTGATGTTTTTCTTGCTTTAACTCCTAATTGAGAAATAGCATCAAGATGAGAATCAATAGAACGCACGCCAATCAAACATCCACCTGGTTGAGCTAACTTAAATTTTTTAAATCGATGCACTAAAGAAGGAATTAGAAGAACAGAAGCTCTTAATTTTTTAACTAAAGATTGATCAATTTTTTTAATATCTAAATTTTTAGGATCTATCTTTACTTTTCTTTTACCCAACCACTCAACTTTTCCTCCTAAGCTTTGAATAATTTCTAAAAATCTTTTAACATCTTCTATCAAAGGAATGTTATCAACAATAGAAGTCTCCTTTGTTAAAAGAGTTGCTGCTAAAATAGGCATAGCGGCATTTTTAGAACCCCTAACCTCTATTTCCCCTTTTAGTTTTTTTTCTCCTTGAACAATAAAACACTGCATAAATATTTATTCTCTTATTGTTTTTCCATGCCTTTCTTCTGTCAACAGCCCTTTGTGATAAGCCATTTTTCCATTAACAATCACTGACTCTATTCCCTCAGGATATTGAAATGGATTTTTAAAAGAAGAATTACTTTGAATTTTTTCAGGATTTAAAATAGTGATATCTGCATAATAATCTTTTTTTATTAAACCTCTTTTTTTAAAACCAGTTTTTTCAGCTACTTTACCAGTGATTTTATAGATTGCTTCTTCCCATGATAATAACTCTTGATCTCTCGTATAATGGCCAAGAAACCTTGGAAAGCTTCCAAAAGCCCGAGGATGAACCCAAACCCCCTTTCTTCCACTTTCGATATTACTAAATCCACTATTAGAACCTATAAAAGAAGCTTTGTTTTTTATACCTTCAATAATATTCTTGTCTGAAAGATCTTCAGTAAATACAATAACTTTATCTTCACATAACTCTATAATTTTTAAAAGAGATTCTTCTGGCGTTAAATTAAATCCTTTGGCTATTTCTTCTAAAGTTTTCCCTGAAAACCACCAACGCTGACCACTATCTGCTATTTTTAATTTTTTATAAAGATATTTTTTCCTTTTAAGATCTTGAAGTATTTTATTTTTAACTATTTCATCGTTAATATTCTTTAAAAGAACGTCCCGACCACCAATTTCTGTCCATTCTGGTAAAATTAAATAAAGAGATTGAGCGCTAATATTATAAGGAAAAATATCAAAATTAATTAACTCTTTTCCAAATGAACTATTAGCTTTATTTATCATTTCTAAAGCCTGCCCAAAATAATCAAAATTAGGCTTACCTTCTGCTTTAAAATGAGATATCTCTATTGGTAATTTAGATTTTTCTGCAATTTCAATTACTTCCCTAACACTAGCGAGAAGCCCTTCGGCTTCATCACGAAGATGAAAAGATAAATATCCTTTTTTCTCTTCTACCACTTTAGCAATTTTTAAAATTTCAGTAATACCAACCATACGTTCTGAGGCATAACCCAAACCAAAAGAAACTCCTAAAGCACCCTGATTAAGTCCTTCAGAAACAATTAATTTTAATTGATCTATTTCTTTTTGTTTTAAATTTCTAAACTCACCTTTAGTAAATTCATTTCTTAAGCTTCCCCAACCTAGAAGAGTAGCAAAATTAATTCCTAGTCTTTTATCATCTAAAAAATCAAAAAAATCTTTTACTTGTCGCCATCCAATATTAAGTTGACTAGGATTGGCCCATCTTCTAATAAAATCTAAAGAGCCACTAATTAAAGGAGCTAAAGAAGATCCACTATTCCCACAAATAATTGTTGTTACTCCCTGACGAATTAAATTTTCCGCACTAGGAGAAAAGAAAATATCCAAATAATGATCGGCATTATTATTAATATCAATAAAACCAGGACAAACAAATCTATTTTCAGCATTTATTTCTGTTTTTGCTTTTTCGTTCTTAAAATGACCCAGGGCAACAATTTTATCATTACTTATTCCAATATCAATATTTTCAGAAGGATTGCCTTGTCCATCAAAAACTTGTCCATTTTTTATTAAGAGATCATACATAATCTATAATTAATAGAGCTTTCTTAATTATATCTAAAATCTAGTTAAATTCCAAGCATTCATTTTTCTTTAGCATTATTACTTTTTTATGCATTTTTTTAAATTCTTCGGGAAATTCAACATGAATAGGAATCAATATTTCTGGCTGAATCTTTTTAATAAATTCAGCTAACTCTTTTCCACTAATATGACCTGAGATATGGGCTCTTTCGAACACTTTTCTCTTGGGATTATCTTTATCTTTTTTTAACCCTTGCATCTTAAAATGTTTCACCCAATTGATAAATCTTTCTTCTGAAATTTCCATCTCCTCGCTATGAGGTTCAGTTATTGCTCGTAAATAATAACTATTCTTATCTGGCTTGATATCTATTAATTCTTGAACCTGAAAAAAATTTAAAACTAACATAAAATTTCTTTTATTTACTCTGATATCATCAGAAGTACAAGTCTTGAAATTCTTTAATAAATCTCGTTCCCATTTCTTAAAAGTAATTTTTCTCTTTGCATAAAGCATTACCTTTTTAAAGTCAGACTTCCTAATACCATTCTTTTTCAAAATTCCATTCTTCTCCATTGTCATAAGGTAATTAAAATAATTATAAGGCAGAGCTAAAATACGTTTTGTTTCTTTAGCTATTTTAAGCAAAGTCTTAAAACGCATAATATCACCAATCGAATAATCAACTACTACTAATTCTTTCGTCTTCTTAACACTTGCCAATGCTTTTTTATAAACTTCTTGTTCTGTTAAGATTGACTGATCTTTTATTCTTGTTCCCTCGCAAAGAAGTATTTTAATTTTTGCTTTTTTAAAAAAAGAATAAATTTTTTGTTTTCTAATTTCTGTAAGCTCTGATAAACGAAAATCACCAGAATATAAAATATTACCTTTTGAAGTTTTTATTAAAAACATGTAGGCACCAGGTAACGAGTGATCTATGGAGATTGGCACAATCTTTAAGTCTTTAATAAAAAAAGGCTTCATATTATTCACTATCTTAAACTTTCTTCTTCTTCTTTTTCTTTTCTTTGGATCTTCTACGTCTCGCAAAGATATCTCTAAAATCTCATTTTCTAAACTTTTTGGACGAGAAATAGAAAAAGCATTTAAAACAGCCACCGTTTCTTTACTAGTATAAACAGGAATCTTAGGGTCTAGAAAAGAAATATAGCCAGCGTGATCTAAATGACCATGAGAAAGGATTATGCCATCAATTTTTGGTTCACAATAATTAATCTTTTTTTCATTCTCTTTATGCAAAATACTTATTAAATCCCAACGATAAATTCCTTCTTTTTTAGGCAATAATCCTAATTCTAAATAATCTTTTAATCCATGAACAACTCGTGGATTTAAAAATTCCTCAAAATATTTTGAGGATTCATGATAGCTTTTCCCAAAATCCAAAAAAATAGCAGTATTTTTATCTTCTAGAAGAATTTTTGTACCGCCTATTTCTTTTACTCCTCCATAAAAAGTTAATTTCATATTTGAAGACTCAAAGAAAAAGTTACTCCATCGGATGTTTCTACTAAAGCAGACAAAGGTAAAGAAATGTCAGCAAAAAGACCTGATAAACCTAAGGCATCTCTAAATTCAACTATAGATTCTTTTGTTGAAGACTGCCCTTGAATGGTAATATTATTTGCAGGACTAGCACTAAATAAAACTCTTTTTAAATTTATTGATGAACTATTAGCACTATTAAAAATTTCTTCTAGTATTTCCTGCCAATTTTTCTCATATTTTTGAGCTTGAGCAATTTTAATAACAAGATTGTTAAATTCTTCAACTTCTTGTTTCAAAACTGTTTCTTTCTCTATTGTTTTTTGATCTAAAGGTTTAGCTAAAGCTTTTTGGTATTGACTTTCAATATTATTAAAAAATGTATTACTGACTACTCCTAGTAACAAAACAAGAATTGAAAGAACAGTTACCATCGATTTACTCCACAAAGAAACTATTCTTAAAAGATGGTGCTGCTCATAGCTTTTTTCTGTACCTACTGGGGCTAAACTAACAATAGTATCTTGATTTCTTGGAATAATACCTCTCATAGCAGCTCCTATCACTCCAAACCAATCTCTGCCCACTCTTGAAAGATTAAGTGGTAATTTTATTTCTAAAGGAGAAAGCTGATATTGAACATAAATCCATTGAATTAAAGCATTAGCAAGCTTAGCATCAAAGCTAAGAAAAACAAATTTTTGAATTATTTGTTTTCTTTTTAAAGAATAAAAATTTAACAACATTGGCATCTCTTTAGAAATATGTTTCTTAAGAAATTCTAATGTAATTGCTTTAGGAACATTCTTACCAAAAATTTCTTGCCAAGAATCAAAATCAAAATAAATCATTTTCTTTCCTTCTGTAATAATAAATTCAATGCCTTCTGGCCTTAAATCTATTATCAAAACTGGGTCTTGCTTCTCTATAAATTCATTATTAAACCTTGCTAAAGATAGAGCCAATGGCTCTATGGCAACTACGCTAAAACCAGTTTCATTTAAAACATCCAGATATGGATCAATTTGTTTTTTAATTCCTAAAGCGATAAAAGCTTCTTTTTCTCCGTTTACATTCAAAGAGCCCCAATCTTCCCAATCAAAATATGCCTCTTCTAAAGATATGGGTGCTATCATTTGAGTATTAAAAATAACCGCTTCATAAAAACGATCTTTATCTAAATCAGGTAAATTAAGAATATTAGTAAAAAAATTAGCCGAAGGTAAAGCTAAGACAACCCAAACATTTTTTTCTTTTGGCCAAAGTTTTTTATTTAAAGAAGTGAAAAAAGCTTTTAATTGATCAGGTTGTTTTAAAATCCCTTCTTCAATAATTCCTTTTGGTAAAGCATATTTTTTTGCTTTTATCACTCTATTAATTTCCTTATCAAAACAAAAAACCCGCACCATTCTGTCTTCAATATAAATAGCGTTAATAGTAAACTCAGGAACTAATAAATTATGCCAATCTCTTGCAGAGAACTTAAATTTCATATTCAATATTATATCATTTTGAAATCTTCAAAACAACCTGTTCTATATTTAATATTTAGTATTTACCCTGTTTCTACTACATAAAATAACCTTTTTTAATTAATTTAATGCACTCAATAGAATCTATTTTAAATAAAATTACGGGGAGTCTTTCTCCGTAATTTATATTCTAAATTATTCTTTATAATTTATTCTTCTGCTATAGGTAATAATTCTTCTTCTGGCACTCCAATAGGAGGATTTTGTAAAGCTGTGTTTTGATTTTGTTCAATAAAATTAACTACCTGACTTTCATCTCTTAATTTTGATACCCAAATGATATTCTCTCTATTTATCTCCATTCTGTCTGCTGGACCAAAGACTGCATTGTTGTATTTTAATAAATCAATGCCATTTTCTTCTCCAGCTCTTGGCTGTAAATACCAAATATCAGAAAGAACAAATTTAGGAAAACGTGATATTTTGCCAAAATACATATCCCCAGTTTTTAAATAAACTGCATAATACGGATTCTTTATAGTTTTAGTTTTATCTATAAAAGACAAATAAACTAAAACCATCAAGAGAATAATAGCAATAATTAAAGCTATTTTAAAAAATTTATCTTTATTCATGGTTTTATTATTTTATAGGGTTTATTAAATTAAATACAAAAGTATTAGAACGAGAAATAGCTAATTCTGGCTTTGGAGAATTATATTCAAGAGTAATTTCAACTTTAATTGCTGAAGTCTCCATTCTTAAATCCTGAACTTTATAATCAGAAGTGCTACAAATATTAGTTTGATTATCACCACCAGTCTCACAGTTAAAACTAATCCAACCAATATTTTCTGACCAAGCATAACCATTAAATTCACCAGTTTCATTGTCTTTAGTTACTTTATAATCAGCAATTGCGCAACTATTATCATTTAAACAATTAAAACTAATCCAACCAAAATTTTCTGACCAGGCCCAACCAGAAAGTTCTCCAAAGACATCTGAAGATACTTTATAATCAACTGTTGAACAGCTATTAGTCGAGAGACAATTTAAAGAAATCCAATGATCATCAGAAAGTACATAAGCAAACCCCATTAATTCTCCGTCTTGTATCGGAACATGAACATAACTACCAGGATAAGCAAAATCTACCCAGCCCATATTCTCTGACCAAGCATAATGATATGCATTAGAAATATTTGTTGTTTCAGGCCCAGTTGGAGTAAAACTTAATGATGTTACTTTTATTTTTTCACTATTATTTAAACTTAAAGAACTATCACTACCTTCTGTGATAGAAACAATATTATCAGCTAAACTAAAAGTTGTTGGGTTTTTATTTGAATCACTCATTTCTAAGCTTAGATAGGAACCACTAATAGAATTAATGCTTGTAGCAGCCTGTATTTTTTGACGAAAAATTTCTTCAAAAACCATTAATTGATTATTTAACTCTTCTTCAACTTGGGTTTTGAGATTTGATCGAGAAACAGTATTAACAATTCCAGCCATTAAACCAGCACTAATTACTAAAATACCAGAGTAAATAAGAAGCTCTATCAATGTAAAGCCCTTTCTTTTAAATTTAAAATTCATAGAATTTAAAAACATATAATTTTTATGGACTCCAGTTTATTATTATATCATCAATCCTAGGTGAAGCGCTAGTAGTTGAAAGTTGTACTTTATAACGAATATAACGATTATTCTGAGGACTAGCCAAACCAGTTGACGGAAAAAATATACTAACATTTGGATTTGGTTGGTACCAATCTTCACTTGAAGTTGGACCATAATAAGTCCACGGCCCCGAAACAGAATTTGAAAAAGCTATTTGAAATTTAACACTACCACCTGTATTAAATGCTCCTTGCCATAATAAAGAATTAAAACCTGCACCATTTACTATCCCTGTATCAAGGATAGAAGAAGTTAATATCCCATCAGAAGTTGTAGTTGCTATTGTTATTTGACCTTCTGTCGAAAAATCAATATTAGATGCTGAATCAAATAGGTTTCCAGGATTAGGAATAGGGCCAACCTGACCATCTCCTTCAGACCAATCTGTTTGATGAAAAGTTTGATTATTAAATGAACGAATTAAATAAAAAGTAATTGTTGATGAATGAGCATAATTACTCCCATAATCAAGAAAAATAATAACTTTTTGTGTATTAGGATCATCGGTACCAATTTCTACAATATTCCCATTTCCATCTCTATTAACATTATAAACCTGAAAATATCTTTTATAAGAAACATCATTAACTTCGCTTGTTTCTTGACCTGGACTAATTTCCCACTTATTACCTGATAAATTAATTTGATAATCGCTTTGTTTGTTTAAATTATAAATACTATGCCAATTATTTTGAGCTAAAGATTGAATGGCTTCTGACTCTTGCCTAATTAAAAAACTTGCCTGTAAATGTTGTCTAATAGAATTATAACTTTTCAAAGATACTCCAATCAAAACAGTTGAGCTACCTATTAAAATAACACCCACTGAAATAGCAACAAGAATTTCTACCAAAGACTGAGCTTTTTTTGAAGAATTTAAAAATGAAATTTGAAACATATTTTAAAAAACTCAAATTATTCTTCAGGAATAATAATATCTGCTTCAACAACTTTTATTTCTTTTGCAACAAAACTATCCTGATCTTTTATCTTCTCGTCTACTATAATAAAAACATGATTACCCTCTTTAATGTCATTAAAATTAATTAATAATTCTTCCGATGATTCTTGGGAAACTTCTGGTACATTTAAATCAGATTGTTGAATTTTTAAAATCTTTGTTTCTTCTGAAACATTTATTTTAAGATTTTGCTTTTCTGGTTTATTTTCTTCTAAAGGAATTTTCCCTGATAAATCAAAAGATTCATCTTCTTCAATCGCTTCAATTAACTCAACTATTAAAAAATCATTACCTAATTGGACTACTGTTCCATCGATTTCATATATTTCCTCTAAAAGAATATGCGAAGAATTTTCATCTTGAAATTTGTTGTAATCAATCTCTTCTTTATTATTCTCTTCTTCTTGGTCCTTACTTAAATCTGATAAAGAAAGCTGAGTATTTTGAATCTTTTTTTCTAAAACTACACCGAGAGCACATCCAGCTAAGAAAAAAAATATAATTAATAATAAAACAATTTTTTTATCCATACATTTTAAACATCTTAGTTTTTTATTGACATACACATTTTTGAATATTAACAGTAACTGGAGTATACAAAATATTTGTTA
>JAQTTC010000005.1 GCA_028711005.1 Minisyncoccota bacterium | reverse complement strand
CCAGGTGATCAGTTGGCATTGAAATGGAAAAATAAACAGACAGAAATAGCGATTGATATGACAAGGAGTTTAGTTCAAAAAGGAGAAATAGGGCTTTTCCGAGATATTACTAATAGATATAAAATTAAAAAAGGAGAGCTATTGGAATTAAAACTTTCAGGACATGCCCTTTCTTTGAAAGTAATCCATAAGAAGCTTGACGAGAAGAAGATTACTTACGAAGAGGTCTGCTCTTTGGTTTCTGATATTGCTCGATATCGAATTAGCGATTTAGAATTAGCCTTTTTTATTGCTTCAGCCTTTGATAAGAAAAATTTTTCAAGGGAAGAAATTTATTATTTAACAAAAGCAATTAGCGAAACTGGAGAAATGATGAAGTTTGGTAACATTGTTGCAGATAAACATTCAATAGGAGGAATTCCTGGGAATCGTGTTTCGCCAATAATAGTTTCTATCATTGCTAGTTGTGGAGTAACGATTCCTAAAACTTCTTCTCGGGCAGTGACTTCAGCTGCAGGAACAGCTGATACTATGGAAGTTTTAGCTCCAGTTGGGTTTACTTCAAAGGAAATAAAGAAAATTGTTAGAAAAACAAATGGTTGTTTAATTTGGGGAGGAGCTTTAAGATTGGCTCCAGCAGATGACAGATTTATCGAAATTACTCGTCGCTTAGGAAGAGAGCCTTATTCAAAAATGGTAGTTAGTATAATGTCAAAACAAGTGGCAACAGGAATTAATCGTTTAATAATTGATATGCCTGTTGGGCCAACAGCAAAAATTCATGATCCAAAAGAAATCCTTTTTGTAAAAAATCTTTTTCTTTATCTATCTAAAAGATTTAAGATGAAGACAAAAATTATTATTTCAAAAACAATGGGTCCTATTGGTCGCGGTATTGGTCCTTCTCTAGAGGCAAGAGACGTAATGAGAGTTTTGCAGCAAAAGGAAGAAAGACCAAAAGATTTAGAGAGAAAGGCAGTTTTGCTTTCTAGTCATTTATTAGAATTAGCAGGTAAAGCTAAAAAAGGAGATGGTCATCGAATGGCTTTAGAGTCATTAACATCAGGGAAAGCTTTGAAAAAAATGCGTGAAATAATAAAAGCTCAAGGAGGAAATTCTGAAATTGATTCTGAAGAGATTGTCTTAGGTAGAGTTTCTTGGGGACTAGAATCTTCAAAAAAAGGTAAGATAAAATCAATTGACAATAAAAACTTAAATAAAATTTGTAGATTATTAGGGTCTCCTTCAACTAAACAGGCGGGCGTTTATTTAAATAAAATGGTTGGAGAAAACGTAAAAAGAAAAGAGATCCTTTGTACCCTTTATACTAATAGTAACCAAAGATTAGTTTTAGCTAGGCATGCTTTAAAAAAACTAGAATTGTATACAATTAAGTAGAATTGAAATATTAACAGTGATATAATAAATAAAGGCTGTAGGTTGATAATTTAAAAACAATAAAATATATGATTTGGATAATTTATCTTTTTATTGCTTTGTGGGTGATTATCGGTGTTTTAGCTTTATCTGTGCCAAGAACAGCTAAGGGTTTTGTAATGAAAATTTCTCATAGTGGTCCTTTTTGGTTCTGGGGAATAATAGCTTTGGTATTGGGCTATTTATTTTGGCAATCTACAGCATTAGTAAGTATAGATTTAGTTATGCAAGTTTTAGCTGTTATTGCTATCATTAAAGGATTGACATTTTTATTTATGCCAAAAAGAATAATTAATGGGTTGTTAAATTATTGGAAGCAGATTCCTGATATTATTTTTAGGGTTATTGGTTTAGTCTTATTAACTTTTGCTTATTATCTTTTTCAGATTTTAGTTTAAGATATAAAAGTTAGGTTGTAATTCAAAACAGTAGATATTAACACCTACTGTTTTTGTTCACAAAAAATGTTATACTGATAAATCTAAAATATATATTTAATAATTTTTTATGTTTACTGAAATACCATTAGTTTTTCAACTCATAATTTTGTTATTTTCTGTTATTATTCATGAAGTCTTTCATGGCTTAGCTGCTTTATACTTTGGTGATGACACAGCAGAAAAAATGGGGCGCTTAACTTTGAATCCAATAAAACATTTAGATCCAATTGGTTCAGTTCTCCTGCCATTAATATTAGTTATTATGAATAGTGGATTTGTTTTTGGTTGGGCCAAGCCTGTGCCTTATAACCCGCTTAAGCTTAAAAATCCAAGACGAGACACTGCTTTATTAGCTCTTTCTGGTCCATTAGCTAATTTTTCTTTAGCTTTATTTTTTGGTTTGATTACAAGAGTTATAATGATAACTTCGTCTTTTATTTCTTTATTGCCTTATTTAATGTTTATTGTTTGGATTAATTTAATTTTAGGAATTTTCAATTTAATGCCTATCCCTCCTTTAGATGGATCAAAAATTTTATTTTATTTATTTCCTTCTCGTGAACTTGAAATGATTCTTTCTCAATACGGCATTATTCTTCTTCTCTTTTTTATTATGTTTGCTGGTAGTATTATTTTACCCTTGGTAATGATATTTTTCTCTTTGTTTACAGGAATTCCTTTGGCTTAAAAATTTGGTTTTAGGGTTGACTGAAATCTCTATATTTGCTAAACTTATCGCAGTTATCTTTTTTATTATATTTAATTAATGCTCTTTATTATTTAATTTATGTTATGCCGACTTTAAATCAACTAATTAAAAAAAAGAGGAAGCCTATAATAAAGAAGAGCAAATCAGTTGCTCTGTCTTTTTCTTTTGACGCAATTAAGAATAAACCGACTCACCATGATTCTCCTCTTAAAAAAGGTGTTTGTTTGAAAGTTTTTACTACTACTCCTAAAAAGCCAAATTCAGCTTTAAGAAAAGTTGCTCGAGTTAAATTAAGTAATGGCATGGAAGTAACAGCTTATATTCCTGGAGAAGGACATAATTTACAAGAACACTCAATTGTTTTAGTTAGAGGAGGTAGAGTGAAAGATTTACCAGGGGTTCGTTATCATGTGGTTCGTGGTAAATATGATTCTCTTGGAGTTGAAGGCAGGAAGCAAAAAAGAAGTAAATATGGTACTAAAAAAGGAAAATAATATTTATTATGAGAAGAAAACATAGAAAAGAAAAAAAATATGAGCCAGATTTGATTTATAAAAGTGCTTTAACAACACGTTTTGTTCATTATTTGATGAAAGACGGTAAAAAATCTACAGCTCAGAGAGTTTTTTATAAAGCGATGGATGTTATTAAAAAAGAAACAAAAGAAGAGCCACTAGGTGTTTTTAATTTAGCTATTAAGAATATATCTCCAGAGCTAGAAGTTAAAAGTAAAAGAATTGGAGGAGCAAATTATCAAGTTCCTCAAGCAGTTCCTGAGTATCGTAAAATTACTTTAGCTTGCCGTTGGTTAATAGGTGTAACTCGGTCTAAGAAAGGTAAATCAATGGCGGAGAGGTTGGCCGAAGAGTTAATTTTAGCTTCTAAAAATGAAGGAGCAGCAATTAAAAAGAAATTGGATACTCATCGAATTGCAGAATCCAATAGAGCTTTTGCTCGTTTTAGTTTTTAAATTAATATTATGGGAAAAATATATCCTAAAGAAAAAATAAGGGACATTGGTTTTATTGCTCACATCGATGCTGGTAAAACAACAACAACTGAGCGAGTTTTATTTTATACTGGTATTACACACAAGATAGGTATTATTGATGAAGGAACAACAACTATGGATTGGATGGTTCAAGAAAGAGAAAGAGGGGTAACAATTACTTCAGCAGCAACAACTTGTTTTTGGACTCCAAGCTATAGAGAGAAAGATCCAAATTATGAACATCGAATTAATATTATTGATACTCCAGGTCATATCGATTTTACAGCTGAAGTTCAGAGATCTTTAAGGGTTCTAGATGGAGCTGTTGTTATTTTTGATGGAGTAGCTGGAGTAGAGTCACAATCAGAAACAGTTTGGCGCCAGGCAGATAAATACAAAGTACCAAGAATGTGTTTTATTAATAAGATGGATCGAATGGGTGTTGATTATGAAAAAGCGTTCAAATCTATTAAAGAAAGACTAACTCCTAATGCTTTAGCTGTTAATATTCCTATTGGGGCTGAAGGTAATTTTGAAGGGGTTATTGATTTGATTTCAATGAAAGCAATTTATTTTGAAGGAGAACAAGGAGAAATTATTACCTTAAAAGAAATTCCTTCTGATTTAGTTGAAAAAGTTGAAAAATATAAAAAAGTTTTTATTGAAAAAATAGTAGAACAAGATGAAAAAGTTTTAACTGAGTATCTTGAGGAAGGAAAAGAACCTACGGCAGAAAAGATTAGGGAGATATTAAGAAAAGCAACAATCTCTGGTAAAATTATTCCAGTTTTTTGTGGGAGCTCTTTTAGAAATAAGGGTATTCAACCTTTGCTTGACGGTATTGTAGAGTACTTACCTTCTCCCCAAGATTTACCTCCAGTTGAAGGCATTCATCCTAAAACTGAAGAAAAAATTGTTCGCCATTCTGACGACAATGAACCTTTTTCAGCTTTAGTTTTTAAAGTAGCTAATGATCCTTATGTGGGATCTTTGAGTTTCTTTAGAGTTTATTCAGGAGTTTTTAAAAAAGGAAACTATCTTTTAAATGCTAGTAAATCAGAACAAGAAAGAATTGGTAGATTATTGCAAATGCATTCTAATCGACGTGAAGAATTAGAAGAAGTTAGGGCAGGTGATATTGCAGCAACTGTTGGTTTAAAAAATACAGGGACTGGGGATACTCTTTGTGATCCTAGTAATCCTATTATTCTAGAGCAAATTGAATTTCCAGAACCAGTTATTTCGATTAAGGTAGAACCACAAACAAAAACTGATCAGGAAAAAATGTCATTAGTTTTAAAAAAATTATCAGAAGAGGATCCTACTTTTAAAGCAAAAAGCGACCAGGAAACATCAGAAACAGTTATTTCAGGGATGGGAGAATTTCATTTAGAGATATTAGTGGATAGAATGAAAAGAGAGTTTAATCTTAATGTAAAAACAGGTCGTCCTCAAGTAGCTTATAAAGAAACTATTAAGAAAGCAGTAGAAAGTGAAGGAAAATATATTCGACAGTCAGGAGGTAGGGGTCAATATGGTCATGTTTTATTAAGATTAGAGCCTTTAGAAAGAGGAAAAGGATTTGAATTTGCAGATATTATAAAAGGTGGAGCAATTCCTAAAGAATTTATTCCTGCAGTAGAAAAAGGAATTAGAGAAGCTTTAGAAAGAGGTATTTTAGCTGGATATCCAGTTTCTGATGTAAAGGTCACTCTTTATGATGGGTCTTTTCATGATGTTGACTCTTCAGACTTCGCTTTTAAAATTGCTGGTTCAATGGCTTTTCAGGATGGAGCTAAAAAAGCTGATCCAGTTATTTTAGAGCCAATTATGAAGCTTGAAGTAGTTATTCCAGAAAAATATTTAGGAGACCTTACAGGAGATTTAAGTTCTAAAAGAGGGAGTATTGAAAGTATATTTGATCGTGGAATGACAAAGGTCATTGAAGCAAAAGTTCCTTTGGCAGAGATGTTTGGTTTTGCAACAAAAATACGTTCTTTAACTGAGGGTCGAGGGGTCTTCACAATGGAGTTTGATCATTATAAAGAAGTTCCTTTTAATATTGCTCAGGAAATAATGGGAAAAGCAGAATCAAAATTAGAAAAAGAGTCTTAAGGGTTGACAATAAATCGGTTATACCTTAATATTGTAGATACAAAACAATCCGCTTTATAATGAAATTAAACAGCGGAAAAAATAAAAATAAATTAATAAAAATTAATAATAAAAAACATGGCAGAAAAAGAGAAATTTGTTCGTAATAAAACACACGTAAACGTGGGAACAATTGGTCATATTGATCATGGAAAAACCACTTTAACAGCTGCAATTTTACATGCCCTTCATTTAAAGGGAAGTGCAAGTAAAGATTCAAATGTAAATGAAATTGATAATGCTCCAGAAGAAAAAGCTCGAGGGATTACTATTAATGTTCATCATTCTGAATATGAAACTGAGAAAAGACATTATGCTCACATTGATTGCCCTGGACATACTGATTATATCAAAAATATGATTACTGGTTCTGCTCAGATGGATGGTGCTATTTTGGTAGTTTCTGCTCCTGATGGACCAATGCCCCAAACTTTTGAGCATATTCTTTTAGCTCGTCAAGTAGGGGTTCCAGCAATGGTAGTTTTCTTGAATAAAGTTGACATGGTTGAAGATAAAGAGTTAGTAGATTTAGTAGAAACTGAAATTAGAGAATTATTAACTAAACATGAATATTCAGGAAAAGATGTTCCTATAATAAGAGGATCTGCTTTAAAAGCTCTTGAAGCTAAATCTGCCGATGATCCAGAGGTTAAACCTATATTTGATTTATTAGAAGCAGTTGATTCTTATTTCCCAGAACCTAAAAGAGACATTGATAAGCCCTTTTTGATGCCTGTTGAAGATATCTTTTCTATTGAAGGAAGAGGAACCGTAGCAACTGGAAGAGTAGAAAGAGGAGTTGTTAAGTTAAATGATGAAATAGAACTCATTGGTTATCAGCCAACAGTTAAGACTATTGTTACTGGTTTAGAGATGTTTAATAAGTCTCTTGAAGAAAGTCAAGCAGGAGATAACGTAGGTGTTTTGTTAAGAGGACTCAAAAAAGAGGAGATCAGAAGAGGTCAAGTATTAGCTAAACCAGGCTCTATTACTCCTCATACTGAGTTTGAAGCAGAAGTATATATTTTAGCTAAAGAAGAAGGTGGTAGGCATACCCCATTCTTTACCGGATATAAGCCACAATTCTTTATTAGAACTGCTGATGTTACTGGTGAAGTTACTCTTCCTGAAGGAGTAGAGATGGTAATGCCAGGAGACAATATTAAATTTACAGTTAAACTAATTGTTCCAGTAGCTTTGGACGAAAGTTCCCGCTTTGCTATTAGAGAAGGAGGAAAAACTGTTGGAGCAGGAGTCGTAACAAAAATTGTTAAATAATAATTACCTACTGTGCCAACTTCTAAAACCGAAACCCAACAGAAGATTAGGATAAAAATAAAGGGTTATGATTACAGAATTCTTGACAATTCTTGCAAGCAGATTATCGAAACAGTAATGAGATATGGAAGTGAAATATTAGGACCAATCCCTTTACCGACAGAAGTTCATCGCTATACGGTGAATAAGGCCACTTTTATTAAGAAAGATGCTCGAGAGCAATTTGAGATCAGGATTCATAAAAGGCTTATTGAAATTCCTAATTCCAATCAGAAAACTATCGAGGCTCTTACAAATTTAGATTTACCTGCAGGAATAGACATAGAAATAAAGATGTAAGCCCGGAGTATCTAGTCTAGAGCGTAGCTTTAAAGAAAACTGGGCTAGGGCCCAGTTTTTCTATGAAGAATTTAAGATTAAAATTATATTATATATAGTCATCGTTATGAAAATAATCTTAGCTAAAAAATTAGAGATGTCCCAAGTTTTTAACGAAGATGGGAAAGTAATTCCAGTTACTGTTTTAGAAGCGGGACCGGTTAAGATTACAAAGATAAAATCAAAAGATAAAGATGGTTATCAAGCTATACAAGTAGGTTTTGGCCAAAAAAAAGATAGTTTTCGTTGGCTTAAGGAATTTGTTTTAGATAATGAAGGTAAAGAAAAAAAAGAAGAAATAGATTTTAAAATAGGTGACGAGATCAAGGTAGATATTTTTAAAGAAGGAGATAAAGTTATTATTTCAGGAGATAGCAAAGGTAAAGGTTTCCAAGGTGTAGTTAAAAGGCATGGTTTCAAAGGAAGCTCAGCATCTCACGGAACGAAAGATCAGTTAAGAGCTTCAGGATCAATCGGTCATACTGGAATTCAGAGAGTTGAAAAAGGGAAAAAAATGGCAGGTAGAACAGGGCAAGATAAAATAACTTTAAAAAAGATTACAGTAATAAAGATTATTCCTGAAAAAAATCTTCTTTATTTAAAAGGAGCTGTACCAGGAAGAAGAAATTCTTTAATAAAAATTATAGGTTAAAATGAAAGCACCAGTTTATAATTTAAAAGAAGGATTAAAAGAGGAGATTGAATTATCTTCAGCAGTTTTTGGTAAAGAATTAAATAATAATCTTGTTTATCAGGTTTATAAAAATTTACTTAGTAATCAGCGACAGCCTTTAGCTTTTAGTAAAGATAGGTCAGAAATTAAAGGTGGAGGAAGAAAGCCTTGGGTTCAAAAAGGAACTGGTAGGGCACGACATGGATCTATTCGTTCTCCGCTTTGGAAAGGAGGAGGAGCAACTTTTGGTCCAAGAACTAAGGAACAAAATACAAAAAGGAAAATAAATAAAAAGGTTAGGCAAGAAGCAATTAGAATGGTATTGTCTCAGAAACTTAAAGATGGAGAGGTTAAAATTATTGAAGAAATAAAATTAGAAAAACCTCAAACTAACACTTTAGATAAATTTTTCAAAAGTCTTTTTGATAAAAAAGAAAAACTTTCAAGCATTTTATTAGTTATTAATTCAAAAGAAAGAAATTTCTCTAGAAGTGCTAAGAATCTTGCTTATATAAAAGTTATTAATGCTGAAAATATTAATTTAATTGACCTTTTGAATAATAAATATTTACTATTATCAAAGAGTGTTCTTTCAACTTTAGAAAATAAATAGATTAATGAGTGTTTTAGATATTTTTAAAAAAAATCAAACAAAGAAAGTTTCTGATAAGAAAAAAAAGAAAGAAACAACGTCTTCTCCAGTTGAGAAAAACGTTGTATCTTCAGTTTCTCCAAGAGGATCATTAAAAGAACAAGGTTTTCTACTGAAACCATATTTTAGTGAGAAGTTTACTTTATTAAGAGAAGAGCAAAATAAATATATTTTTGAAGTTCATCCTAAAGCTACAAAAAATGAAATTAAGAAGCTTTTAGAGAATATATATAATGTAAAAATATTACAAATAAATGTTTTAAGTGCTTCTCAAAAAAATAAAAGATGGAGAAACAAAAAAACTGTTCTTAAAGGGAATAAAAAAATGATTATCACTTTGAAACAAGGACAAAATATAGATTTAGGAATATGATAAAAAAATATAAACCAACAACACCGGGTCGACGCCATTATTCAGTAAGTGATTACTCAGTTTTAACGACTGATGAGCCTTTTAAAAAATTAACTGCTTTTAAGAAAAGAAGAGTAGGAAGGTCTAATGGAAGAATAACAGTTCGTCATAAAGGTGGAGGTAATAAAAAACTTTACCGTAGTATTTTTTTTGGTGAAGAGAAAAAAGGAATTCCTGGTTTAGTAAAGACAATTGAATACGATCCTAATCGCTCTTGTTTCATTTCATTAATTTCTTATGAAGACGGAGAATGGGGATATATTTTATCTCCTCAAGGGATAAAAGTTGGTGATAAGATTATTTGTGACGAGAAAGTTGCGTTTAAAAAAGGAAATAGAATGATGCTTAAAAATATTCCTGTTGGTAATTTTGTTCACAATGTTGAAGTAAAATCGAGTGCCGGAGGAAAATTAGTAAAATCAGCTGGTTCTTCTGCTCAAGTTGTTGCTCAAGACGGAAAGTATACACATTTAAAGATGCCTTCTTCAGAAGTACGAAAAATAATAGATCATTATTATGCTTCAATTGGTCAACTTTCTAATGTTGAGCATAAAATGATTAGTATTGGAAAAGCTGGTCGTTCGCGTCATTTAGGAAAAAGGCCAAAAGTACGTGGAACAGCAATGAATGCTGTTGATCATCCTTATGGAGGAGGGGAAGGAAGAACAAAGAGAGGGACTAGAAGACCAAAGAGTATTTATGGTAAAGTAACTGGTGGTAAGAAAACAAGAAAAACGAAAAGATATTCTAATAAATTTATAGTTTCAAAACGAAAGAAGAAACGTAAATAATAAAAAAACTTGTTTTAAAAGTTTATAAATTTTAATAAATATTAAAGTATGTCACGTTCACTTAAAAAAGGTCCATATATTCATCCTAAGTTATTAAAGAAAATTTCTCGGATGAAAGCAGGAGATAAAACTCCTATTAAAACTTGGTCAAGGGACTCAATGATTACTCCCGAGATGGTTGGTTATATTTTTATGGTTCATAATGGAAAGATTTTTATTGAAGTTGAGGCAAGAGAAGAAATGGTGGGGCATCGTTTAGGAGAGTTTGCTCCTACTCGTAAGTTTATTAGACATGGAGGGAAAATGCAGAAAGAATTAGAAACAAAGGCAAAAGTTGTAAGTGGGGAAACAGCTGCTAGTAAACCTAAACAAGAAAAAAATAAATAAAAGATGAAATTAAATATGGAGGTAAAAGCTTCTTTAAAATATTTAAGAATCAGTCCTAGAAAAGTTCGCTTGGTTACTGGTCTTATAAAAGGGTTGTCTGTGAAAAATGCTGAGGCTCAATTAGCTAATTTTTCTAAAAAAAGCAGCCTTCCTGTTTTAAAATTATTAAAATCGGCAGTAGCTAATGCAGAAAATAATTTTCAATTAGACAAAAATAATCTTTATATTAAAATTGCTAGAGTTGACGAAGGACCTGCTTTAAAAAGATGGCGAGCACGAGCTCGAGGGTCAGCATTTACTATTAAAAAAAGAACTTCACATATCTTTATTATTTTAGATGAAATTAAAAAGAAACAAAAAGCACAAATACAATCTGAAAAAATAGAAAAGAAGAACAAAATAATTAAAACTGAAGATAGTAAACAAAAAGTAGAAAAGAAAGAACTTAAATCATCAAAAACAAAAATGTCTCATTTTAAAAAAACAGAATTAGAAAATACTAAAAAAGCGCCAAGTGGAGTTGCTTTAAAGAAAAAAGTTTTTCGTCGTAAAACAATCTAATAAATAGAAGATTAATACTTAATTCATGGGTAAAAAAATTAATCCAAAATCTTATAGACTAGGCTTAAATAAAAGATGGGAATCTCGGTGGTTTAATTTGAAAGAAGCTCCTAAGCTTTTAGAAGAAGATTATAAGATTCGCCAATTTGTTAATGAAAAAGCGAAGGCTTCTCGAATAGAAAGTATTGATATAGAAAGGAAAACAAAAGATATTAAAATTATTATTCAGACTGCACGACCAGGTATTTTGATTGGTCGTCAAGGCCAAGGAATAGAGGCTCTTCAAAAAGGACTAAAAAAGATTTTAAAAACCGATTTGAATATTAATATTTCTGTAGAAGAAGTAAAACATCCAGAAATTTCTGCTCAAATAATAGCTCAGGGCATTGCTGAGGATATAGAGAAAAGAATCTCTTATAGAAGAGTTTTAAAGCAATACCTCAGTAAAGTGGTTCAGCATAAAAAAGTTTTAGGTGTTAAAATTATGGTGTCAGGGAGATTAGATGGAATTGAAATAGCAAGAAATGAGTGGTTGAAAAAAGGAAAATTACCTCTATCAACTTTGAGAGCAGATATTGATTATGGTTGGACAGAAGCTCATTGCACCTATGGTAAAGTAGGGATAAAAGTATGGATTTATAAAGGAGAAAAATTTACTAATCTTGAAGATAATAATAGAAATTAATACTATTATGTTATTACCGAAAAAAGTTAAACACAGAAAAATGCACAAAGGACGAAATAGGTTTCGTCAACTAGATACTAGAGGAGCCGATATTTCTTTTGGTGTTTTTGGACTAAAAGCCCTTGAAGAAGTTTGGCTTTCTTCGCAACAAATAGAATCAGCAAGAAGGGCTATCGCAAGATCTTTACAGAAAGAAGGAAAAGTTTGGATGAGAGTATTTCCTGATAAACCAATAACCAAAAAACCACCAGAAGTTACAATGGGGGGAGGGAAAGGAGCTGTAGAATATTATGTTTGTCCAGTAAAACCAGGAAAAATACTTTTTGAAATCGATGGAGTCTCTTTTGAAAAAGCCAAGGAAGCTTTTCGTTTAGCTAATTCTAAATTACCAATAAAAACTTCAGTTGTTATAAAAAAATAAGTTATTTAAATCTTTAAGATGGTTAAAACAAAAGACTTAAAATTAAAATCAGATGAAGAATTGAATCAATTGCTTTCTGATTCTCAAAAAAAATTAAGAGAGCTAAGATTTAATTTAGCTAGTGGCAAAGTTAAAAATGTGCGCGCTATTCGTGTTTTAAAAAAAGATATTGCTCGAATTTTAACTATTTTAAATGAAAAATCTCAAAATATTAGCTAGTCATTTATTAATAAATTATGGAAAAATCAATAACACAACAAATTGAATCTTCAGAAACAAGAAAAAAAAGAACTTTAAAAGGGGTGATTATTTCTGATAAAATGGATAAGACAGTTGTGGTAAAAGTTTCTAGAATAAAATTGCACTCAAAATATAGTAAGTCTTATAAAACTTCTCAGAATTTTAAAGCCCATGATGAAAAGAATGAATATCACACAGGAGATGAAGTTGTTATAGAAGAAATAAAACCGATGTCAAAAGATAAAAGATGGAGAGTAGTTTCTGCAGTTTTACCTAATCAAGACGACAAAGATAAAGAAGTAGTAAGTGATAAAAAACAAGAAGATAATAAATAATAATAGTAATTTATATTGATATGATTCAGCCACAGACAATTTTAAAAGTAATTGATAATAGCGGAGCAAAAGTAATTCGTTGTTTTAAAGTTTTA
This sequence comes from Minisyncoccota bacterium, assembly GCA_028711005.1. GTDB lineage: Bacteria > Patescibacteriota > Minisyncoccia > UBA6257 > UBA6257 > JAQTTC01. The sequence continues at coordinate 18,899 of JAQTTC010000005.1, read as the reverse complement.
GGTGGTAGTAGAAAGAAATATGCTCAGATAGGTGATATAATTGTTGCTTCTGTACAGATAGCAGAGCCTCGTAAAGAAATAAAGAAAAAAGCAATAGTCAAAGCTATAATTGCTCGCCAGAAAAAAGCTTATCGAAGAAATGATGGAAGCTACATACGTTTTGATGAAAATGCAGCAATTCTTGTTAATGATAAGAAAGAACCAATAGGTAACCGTGTTTTTGGTCCGATTCCTCGTGAAATAAAGGAAAAAGGTTATCTTAAAATCGCAGCTTTATCCCCAGAATTAGTGTAAATTTAATCCATTATTTAGTATGAATATAAAAAAAGGTGATATAGTTATAATTAAAAAAGGCAAAGATAAAAGCAAAACGGGTAAGGTAATAAAAGTTTTTCCTTCAAAAGATCAAGTAGTGGTTGAGTCTTTAAATTTAGTAAAGAAAATTCAAAAAGCAAAAAAGCAAGGAGAAAAGGGAGAAATCGTAGCTGTTCCTCGACCAATTGCTCGGGCAAATGTAATGTTAGTTTGTCCTCATTGTAAAAAGCCAACAAGAATTGGTTATCAAAAAGATAATGGAACAAAAATTAGAATTTGTAAAAAATGCAATGCTAAAATATCGTAAAATTTTATGAAACTTCCTTATAAAGAACAATTTAAAAAAGTAGTTATCCCTGAAATGAAAAAAGAGTTTAAGATTGATAATAATCTTGGTGTGCCTAAAATTACAAAGGTGGTAATAAATGTTGGGCTTGGTCGATTAATGACTGCTTCTAAAGATAATAGAGAATTAATAAAAAAGGTCTCAGAGATAACAGGAATAATTACCGGTCAAAAGCCATCTTCTCGTCCAGCAAGAAAATCAATTGCTAGTTTTAAATTAAGAGAAGGTATGTCTATTGGCTTGAAAACAACTTTGAGAGGTCAAAGAATGGAAGATTTTATTTTTAGATTTATAAATTTAGCTTTACCGAGAATTAGGGATTTTTGGGGAATTCCTTTGAAAAATATTGACGAACAGGGAAATTTAAACTATGGTATAAAAGAGTATAGTATTTTTCCCGAAACAGAGAGAATTCAAAATGCCCCAATTTTTGGTCTTGAGGTAACTTTTGTAACTAATGCAAAAACAAAAGATCAAGCAATAAAATTATATCAATTATTAGAATTTCCTTTATGGCAAAAAAATCAGTAATAGCAAGATCTCAAAAAAAACCTAAATATTCTTCACGAATAGTGAGGCGTTGTTGGCGTTGTGGCAGAAAGAGGGGGTATATGAGGGATTATGGTATTTGTCGAATTTGTTTTAGAGAAATGGCTTCAAAAGGAGAAATACCTGGTGTTAAAAAATCTAGTTGGTAAATTTAATCAATAAGTAATAAAATGACTGATCCAATAGCAGATATGTTAACAAGGATTCGCAATGCACAAGCAGTTAATAAGAAAACTGTTGTTGTTCCTTATTCTAAAATAAAATTAGAGATTTTAAATGTTTTATTAAAGAATAATTTTATTATAAGAGTTGAAAAAGTAAAAAGAAAAACTAGAAGTTCTCAGACTGAAACTGGAAAAAAATTTATTGAAATAGAAATTAAATATGATAAAGAGAATCAACCTTTAATTTCTGAAATGAAGAGAATTTCAAAGCCTTCAAGACGTGTTTATCTTCAAGCAAAAGATATCTGGCCCTTTAAAAGAGGATTAGGATTGAGAATTCTTTCTACGCCTAGAGGCATTCTTTCTGATATGGAAGCAAAGAAATTAAAAGTTGGCGGAGAAGTTTTATTAGAAGTATGGTAAAATTTATTTATTATTAGTATGTCAAGAATAGGAAAAAAACCAATTAATATTCCTTCCTCAGTTGATATAAATTTAGAAGGAAATATATTAAAAGCAAAAGGTCCTAAAGGAGAAGGTTCTGTTGTTTTTGCAGATGATTTTAATGTTGAGTTAAAAGATAATTTATTATTTATTAATCCAAAAAAAGATGATAAAGATATTTCTATTAGATGGGGAACTTTAAGATCTAATATAAATAATTTAGTTGAAGGAGTAGAAAAAGGGTTTTCAAAGCAATTAGAAATTAACGGAGTTGGTTATCAGGCAAATGTTGACGGAAAGAATCTAAGCTTAAAATTAGGTTACAACCATCCAATTATTCTTCCAATCATTGAAGGTTTAGAAGTTAAAGTGGAAAAAAATATTGTAACTGTTTCTGGAATGTCAAAGGAGGAAGTTGGTCAATTTGCTGCTTTAATTAAATCTCAAAGACCAGTAGAGCCTTATAAAGGAAAAGGGGTTCGCTATGTTGGAGAAAAAGTTTTAAGGAAAGCAGGTAAAAAAGTAACCGGTGGTTCAGAATAAGAATAATTTAATAATTCGATGGATAAAAATATTAATAAAAAACAAAGAGAAAAAAGACATAGAAAAGTACGGGCAAAGATTTTTGGTACTCAAGATAAGCCTAGGCTTTGTGTTTTTAAATCTCATAAACATATTTATACTCAAGTCATTGATGATGAAAAAGGAGTAACACTCGTTTCTGCTTCTGATTCAGAAATTAAAGACTCAGAAAAGAGTAAAAAAATAGAATTAGCTCAAAAGGTCGGTGAATTAGTGGCTCAGAAAGCAAAAGATAAAAAAATTACACAAGTAGTTTTTGATAGAGGTGGCTTTAGATACCAAGGCAGAATTCAATCTTTAGCTGATGGAGCAAGAAAAGGAGGCTTAGTATTTTAAACTTTTATATTTATTTATGGCTTTTAACAGAAAACCACAATTTAAAAAGACAGAATTTGAAGAGGTCGTTTTAGACATTGCTCGAGTAACTCGAGTAGTTGCTGGTGGTAAACGTTTAAGTTTTCGAGCAACAGTAATTGTAGGTAATAAAGAAAAAAACCAAGTGGGAGTTGGTGTTGATAAAGGAAAGGATGTAGCCCAAGCAATACAAAAGGCAAGCAATAAAGCTAAAAAGAATTTAGTTATAGTTCCTATTATTAATGACACAATCCCTCATGAAATTCAGGGAAAATATAAGGCTGCTAAAATTATTTTAAAACCTGCTCAAAGAGGAAAAGGAATTATTGCCGGAGGAGCAGTGAGAACAGTTTTAAAGCTAGCAAATGTTCCTAATGCTATTGCAAAAATTTTAGGCAATACTAGTAATGCTATTAATAACGCTCGTGTGACAATTTTAACTCTTTCTAAATTAAAAGTTCCTTCTAAGAAAAGTGAATCAAAAGAAAAACAACATGCAAACTCATCAATTAAAAAAACCAAATAATAAATCCTCAGAAAGAAAGAAGAGAAGAATCGGTCGGGGTGGCAAAAGAGGGACTTATTCAGGAAAAGGAATAAAAGGTCAGAAGTCTCGAGCTGGAGCTAAGATAAGGCCTCAAATAAGAGAGACTGTATTAAAATTTCCAAAAAGAAGAGGTGTTTATTTTAATCCTTTAAAGAAATCTCCAATAATAGTAAAATTAGAGAATATTATTGTTGCCTTTCCAGAAGGAGGAATTATTGATCCTAAAAAATTAATAAAATCAAATTTAATAAAAGTTTCAAAAGGTGATCATCGGCAAATTAAAATATTAGGGGCAATTGATTTATCACAAAATTATACTATTAAAAATTGTTTAACCTCTCATAAAGTTAAAGAAGCAATAGAAAAGGCGGGTGGAAAAATAGAATTAAAGAATAAATAAATTTATGCTTAAAAACTTTTTATCTTTGTTAAAAACGCCTGATTTAAGAAAAAAAGTATTTATTATTTTTCTTCTTTTAGTTGTTTTTAGAATAATGGCAACGATTCCTTTGCCGAATGTAGACCAGAATCAGTTGCAATTATTTATGAATTCAAATCAGATATTTGGTCTTTTTAATGTTTTTACTGGTGGTGCTTTTAAAAACATTTCAATTGCTTTATTAGGAATTGGTCCTTTTATTACCGCTTCTATTATAATGCAATTGTTAACAATGGTTTTTCCTTCTTTAAAAGAACTTTTTTACGAAGGAACGGAAAAAGAAAGATCAAAGTATATGCAATATTCTCGACTATTAACAGTTCCTTTAGCGGCTCTTCAAGGATATGGGTTTTTAAATTTATTAAGTCGGCAAGGGGTAATTGTTATTGCTAGTCCTTTGGATTTGCTAAGAGATGTAGTAATTGTGGTTACCGCTTCGGTATTTTTAATGTGGATTGGAGAATTAATTACAGAACAAAAACTAGGCAATGGAATCTCTTTGATAATTTTTGCTGGAATTGTTATAGATTTTCCTCGAGAAATTCTTCAAACAATAGTAACCGTTGATCCAACAAGAGTTCCTAATATGATAGCCTTTTTTGCTCTGGCGCTCTTAACGATTGTCGGGGTTGTGTTTATATCAAGAGGTGAAAGAAGGATTCCAGTGAGTTATGCTAAACAAGTAAGGGGAACAAAGATTTATGGCGGTGCTTCTACATACTTACCTTTAAAAATTAATCAGGCAGGAGTAATTCCTATTATCTTTGCTCTTTCTATTTTAATGTTTCCTCAAATGATAGGTCAGTTTTTAGCAGGGTCTCAGAATCAATGGTTATTAAAAATCGCTTTATTTTTCCAAGGATTTAATCAGGAATCTTTAACCTATCTTCTTTTATATTTTGGTCTTGTTTTTCTTTTTACTTTCTTTTATACCACGGTTACTTTTAATCCAGAAACAATAGCTGAAAATCTACAGAAAAGAGGAGGTTTTATACCTGGGTATCGACCAGGGCAGACAACATCAAAGCATTTGATGAGTACGAGTAACAAAGTTACACTTTTTGGTGCTATGTTTTTAGGTGTTATTGCTATCCTTCCGATTGTAATGCAACAAGTTACTGGGATAACTACTTTTGCTATTGGAGGAACCTCTCTTTTGATTATGGTGACTGTAGCAATTGAGACCATGGATACAATTGAAGCTCAATTAATAATGAGAGAATATGAAATCTCCTAATATTATTTTATTAGGACGATCTGGGTCAGGAAAAGGGACTCAGGCAGAGTTATTATTAAAAAAATTCTCTTTAGTAAATATAGATACAGGTGATATTTTACGAAGTCTTTCAAAGAGAGATGATGCTTTTGGCAAAAATATTTTAAAAAATATATCAAAAGGGAAATTAGTCCCTCTTTGGTTGGTAATCTATTGTTGGTTAGACCAGTTTCTTAAAATTTCTTCTCAGCAAGGAATAATTATGGAAGGAAGTCCTCGTTTACTAGACGAAGCAAAAATATTGGAACAAGTTTTTTCTTGGTTTGGTCGTAAAAAATTAATAGTTATTTATTTAAAAACTTCAGAAAAGGAAGTTACTGAGAGATTGCTAAATAGAAGAATTTGTTCTAAATGTTATCGGGAGTATTCTTTAAAATTAACTCCCAGTATAAAAAAATGTTCTTATTGTGGAGGAAAATTAATTCGTAGACATGATGATTATCCAAGTGCAATAAAAAATAGAATGTTATTTTTTAGAAAAAATATTATTCCAGTTATTAATTATTTCCGAAAAAGGAAAATGCTAATAGAAGTTAAAGGAGAGGGATCAGTGGAGGAAATTCATCAAAATATTCTTAAAAAATTAACAAAAAGAATTTAAAATGAAAAGCGATCAAGAAATTAAAATTTTACGTGAAGGTGGTCAAAAATTGTCTTTAATTTTAAAAAAATTAACAAAATTAGTAAAACCAGGTGTTGATGCAGAGTATTTAGATAAAATAGCTTTTGATCTTATTAGTGAATGCGGAGGCAAGCCTTCGTTTTTAAATTATCAACCTGATTTTGCTGATAAACCTTATCCAAACACTATATGTGTTTCTGTTAACGAGACTGTGGTTCATGGAATTCCTTCAAAAGAAATAGTTTTACAAGAAGGAGATTTGGTTTCTTTAGATATAGGAATGAAATATAAAGGTCTTTTTACTGATATGGCAGTAACTGTAGGAGTGGGTAAAATAAGTTCTCAACTCGAGAAATTAACTAAGGTAACTAGAGAATCATTAAATAGAGCTATTAAAGCTGCCAAAGTAGGCAATACTTTAGGAGATATTGGTTATGCTATTCAAAATTATGTTGAAAAAAATGGTTTAGCCATTGTTACTAGTTTAGTTGGTCATGGAGTTGGGTATGCTCCTCATGAAGAACCGGCAGTTTTTAATTTTGGTACTCCAGGCCGAGGATTAAAGCTGGAACCAGGTTTAGTAATAGCGATTGAACCAATGGTTACTTTTGAAAGTGGAGCAGTTAAAGAGAAAGAAGATGGCAGCTTTGTAACAATTAATGGACAAGTAGCTTGTCATTTTGAGCATACAATAGCAATTACTAAAAAAGGACCAACTGTGATTACAAGATAATTTAGTATTGACTCTTTATTATAAATATGGTACTATATAGATGTCTTTAAAAGACATTTTTTATATTTTGCACTTTTAAAATTTTAATTTAAGAAAGGAAATAAAATGAAAGAGAAAGAAGAAAAAAAGTATAAAGAAATTGTATTTGAGAAAGTTAATTCCGAAGAACTAACAATAGGAAAAGCTGTTCATTTATATGAAGATATACGAGTTCATAGTGAATGCAATGCAGCAAATAAAATTATTTTGCTGAGTTTATCAATCGAAGATTTAGATTAGAATATTTAGAAAAGGAGGATTTAAATGAAAATTCTATTTCAAAAAATGTGTACAATTGCAGTTATTTTGTATTTGTTTTTTCCTTTTTTAACTCAAACATGGGAAAAGATGATTTCCTTTTATAAGGAAATAGTAAAATCTTTTTCTGTTATCGTTGCGGATAACATACTTTATAGTATTACTTTAGGATTAGTTGCAATTGTTTTGATCTTATGGGTTCTTCATGATGAAGATAGTCAAGAGGAAGAGATAGAAAAAGAGAAAAAAAAGAATATCAAAATAGAAGAGGATTTATAAAATGCTTGGCCCTAACATTAATTGTTAGGGCTTTTTATTTTGTTAAATTTTGGTATAATGATAGATAATGAATGAGCTTTGGACTATTATTATTGCTGCCTCCCCGATAGTTGAATTAAGGGGAGCAATTCCTGTAGCCATGGGAATTTTTTATTTTTCTTGGTCAAAAGCTTTGATTTTAAGTTTAATTGGTAATCTTTTACCAATTATTCCTATTATTTGGTCTTTAGGGAAATTATCTGATTACTTAAGTAGGAAATTTACATTTTTTAGTAATTTTTTTAATTGGTTGTTTGAAAGAACAAGAAAAAGAACTGCTAATGGATTTAACCGATGGGGAAAATGGGCTTTGATTCTTTTTGTTGCTATCCCACTACCTTTTACTGGAGTTTGGACTGCTTCTGTGGCAGCTTTTTTATTTGGAGTTAAATATCGTCAAGCTTTTTGGCTTATTAGTTTTGGAGCGTTTTTAGCTGGGGTGTTAGTTACAATTTTAACTTATTTTGGTATTATTATATTATCTTAAATATATGGATAAATTTATTATTTTTAATTTTAAAATGGCACCGTCTTCCTTAGCAGAAGCTAAGAAAATTTTTGAAATTTTTAATAAGTTTTCATTAAAGATTAAAAAACATAAATTAGTAATAGTTCCGCCATATGTATATTTAGCAGAGGCAAAAGAAATAATTGGAAAAAATTGTTTTTTAGGGGCTCAAAATGTATTTTGGTTTGATCGTTATTCTGTAACAGGAGAAATTTCACCGAAAATGTTAAAATTATTAAAATCCCAATATGTTATCATTGGTCATTCTGAACGTCGAGAATATTTGCAGGAAACAGAAGAAATGATTAATTTAAAATTAAAAACTTGCTTGAAGAGTGGCTTAAAGCCGGTTCTTTGTATTGGGGAAAAAGAAAGAAAAGAGAATGATTCTTCTTCCTCTTTTTCAGTTAAAAAAATTCTTTTTGAACAATTAAATTACGCTTTTCGAGGAATTCAAATTACAAAATCTTCAGATTTAATTATTGCTTATGAACCAATTTGGGCTATTGGCAGCGGAAAGCCTCAAGATTTATTAGAAGTTAAAAAAATGATTTCTCTTATTCGGTTTTGGTTAGCTCGTCGTTTTTCAGAGAAATTAGCAAAAAGTTTATCAATTATTTATGGAGGCTCAATCAATGCTCAAAATATTCTTTCTTTTCTTAAAATTAAAGAGGGCGCCGGGGTTTTGGTCGGTGGTGCCAGTACTAATAAAAATGAGTTAATAAAAATTTTAAAACAATTAATAAAATAAAAATATGGATCAAAATAAACAAAAACAATTAGCCACCGTTTTGATGATCTTTTTGGTTGTTCTTAGTATTAGTGTTTTGAGTTGGGGGTATTATAATTACCGACAGGCACAGAATATTGTTAATTCAGAAAGAGTTATTTCTTTTTCTGCTGAAGGTAAAGTTGTGGCAAAACCAGATATTGCTAAAATTGTTATTAGTGTTATTACTCAGGGAGAAAAAGCAGAAATAGTGCAAAAAGAAAATAATGAAAAAATGCAAGAAGCAATTGCTTTTATTAAAGAACAAGGTATAACAGAAGATGATATTAAGACGACTTCTTATTCATTAAACCCTCAATATGATTATAATTGGTGTGACGAGGAGGCTTATGGTCGTCCTTGCTCTCCTAAAATTATAGGTTATCAATTGGATCAAGGTGTAGAAGTAAAAATGAGAGATTTTGACAAAATAAATACTATTATAGGTGGATTGTCAGATAAAGGTATTAATAGGATTTCTAATGTTCGTTTTGAAATTGATGATCCAGAAGCATACAAAAATGAGGCTCGTATCCAGGCTTTAAATAAGATTAAAGAAAGAGCTAATTTATTAAGCCAAGAGACGTCAATTCGTTTAGGTAGAATTATCACTATTTCAGAAGGACAATTTGCTTACCCAGCTTATCGAGCATTAGACATTGAAAAAGCAATAGCTGGGTCTCCTGAAGACTCTGTGTCTCCAGCTCCGATAGAGTCTGGAACAGAAGAAATAAGCATTACCTTGAGTGTTACTTATGAACTAAAGTAAAAATAAATGTTTTCTTTTTATGTCTTTAAAGCCCTTTAATTCTATAAATGTTAATGGAAAAAGAGTTTTAGTAAGAGTAGATTTTAATGTTCCTATTGAACAAAAAAAGATTTTAGATGATTTTAGAATTCAACAGACTTTACCAACGATTAAATTATTAAAGGAAAAAGGAGCAAAGAAAATCATATTAATTTCTCATTTAGGGCGTCCTTCTAAAAGAGATGAAAAGCTTAGTCTTGAGCTAATAGCTGAATATTTAGAGAAATTAATTAATGAAAAGATATATTTTTTAAAGGCACCAATAGGTAAAAAACTTTTAGAAGAAATAGAAAATATACCTGATAATTCAATAATTCTTTTAGAAAATATTCGTTTTTACAAAGAGGAAGAAGGCAATAATAGGAATTTTGCCAAAGAGTTAGCAAAAACAGCAGATTGTTTTATCAATGAAGCGTTTTCTGTTTCTCATCGTAAGACAGCTTCTTTGTGTGCAATTACAGAATTTTTACCTAGTTATTTAGGAAAATTATTAGAAAAAGAAATAGCTAATTTAGATAAAGTTCTAGAAAAACCAGAAAAACCGTTGGTAATAATTTTAGGTGGAGCAAAGACTAAAGATAAATTACCTTTAGTAGAAAAATTTTTAGAGAAAGCAGATTATATTTTATTAGGAGGAGTAATTGCTAATACCATTTTAAAAGCTAATGGTTTTTCTATTGGCCAATCATTATTTGAGAAAGAAGTTATAAATGAAGCTAAAGAAATAGGATCTAAGAAAGCGCAAATAGTTTTACCTGGAGATTTTGTGGTTTTGAATAAAGAAAATAAGAAACAAATAAAAGAACTAGGTTTGATTGATAATGATGAAAGTATTTTTGATATTGGCCCAACGACTATTAATAGTTTTTCCGGTATTATTTCTAAAGCAAGAACAGTTTTTTTTAATGGTCCGATGGGTAAATTTGAAGATATAAGATTTAGTAAAGGAACTAATGAAATAACGAAAGCTATCCTAAAAAACAAAAAAGCTTTTTCTGTTATTGGTGGGGGAGAAACAATTACTAGTTTTAAAGATTTGAGTTTTAAATCTAAAGTTTCTGATTCCATCTTTTTATCTACTGGTGGAGGAGCAATGTTAGAATATCTTGCTAATAAATCATTACCAGGTTTAGCAACTATTAAAAATATTAGTTAAAATATTATGATGATCGTTTTTTATCATAGAAATTGTCTTGACGGATTTTCTTCTGCTTGGGCTGCCTGGAAAAAATTTAAAGATAAAGCTAAATATTTTTCTTTAAATTATCAAGCCCCTTTTGAGTACACTTTTCGAAGAAAAAAAATTTATTTTTTTGATGTTATTCCAAAAAGAGAGGTTTTAGAAGATTTAATTGAGAAGGACAATGAGATTACAATAATAGATCATCATATTAGTGCTAAAAGAATTTTAGATCTTAATGAATTCGAAAATGTAGAGATAATGCTTGATATGAAACGAGCAGCTTCAGTTTTGGTTTGGCAATATTTTTTTCCAAAAAAGAAAATTCCTGAATTATTGCTTTATGTAGAAGATATGGATTTATGGAAATTTAAAAAATCTTATACCCGAGAAATTCTATCAACTATCAATTTATCAGATTTTGATTTTCTAAAATGGGATAAATTAAATAAGGAAATTGAAGATAAAAACACAAAAAAGAAATATATTGAAGCTGGGAAAAAGATTATTGAATATCAAAACAAAACAATAGAGGAAATGGTTCAAAAAGCTAAGAAAGTAAAGATAGGTAGACACAAAGCTTTAGTTGTTAATTCATCAATTTTAATTTCTGAAATAGGCGCTGCTTTGATAAAAAAAATGCCACCTTTAGCTATTATTTGGTTTGAAGCAGGGAAAGAAAAGAGAGTTTCTTTACGTTCTAATGGAAAAATAGATGTTTCTAAAATTGCGGAAAAATATGGTGGCGGTGGTCATAAAAAAGCAGCAGCCTTTGCTTTAGCTGCAAAGGCACCTTTTCCTTGGAAAGAATAAATATATTTATTATGAAAACAAAATTAGAAATTTATGTAGATGGGGGAGCTAGAAATAATCCAGGACCAGCAGGAATTGGAGTTGTTATTGGTAGCAAAGAGTATGCAGAATATATAGGCAAAACTACTAATAATATTGCTGAGTACAAAGCAATTATTTTTGCTCTTAAAAAAGCAAAGCATCTTTTAGGAAAAGAAAAATTAAAAAATACAGAAATCATTGTTAATTCAGATTCTGAACTAGTTGTTAATCAATTAAATGGAAAATTTAAGATTTTAGAAAAAGAATTACAGCCTCTTTTTATAGAAATTTGGAATTTGAAATTTAATTTTCCATATTTAAAATTTAACCATATTCCAAGAGAAAAAAATACAAAAGCAGATTATTTAGTTAATCAAGCGATTGATAAGCAACAAAATACATTGGGTTTTTAATATCTACGGATTTATGTATAAAAAAGCCACCTCGTTTAACGAAGTGGCTTTTATCAGTCAATTGAACCTATAAGCCGAATTCTGTATCCCAAAGGGACGGCAGTCATTTATCTAGCTCTGATATCGCTATCAGAGTCAAGCGGTTACTCCAAATATTATATTTGGCACGAACCTTGCACCCAGTAAGGATTTAGCCGTTTCACCCCTAAAATTACTTTTAGGGCTCATCCCTTTCAGAAGCGAAGGGGATGTCTTGACCTTTTCAGGTTTTGACGTCTCTGCTCGCACCTCTATTCTCTCTATTGCTAGAGAGAACGACAGCTGTTAGCTGCTACCTTTTACCAATTAAATTGGTGGAGTTCGGACTTTCCTCTAAGTATTTTAATTAAATACTTAGCGACTGCCCAGTTCAATTATCACTATTATAACCCTTTTTTTTGATTAATTCAAGGATTTATAGTAAAATTAAAAACATGATAAAAGCGATAAATAGGAAATTTTTACCATTAATTATTTTTTTTGGAATATTAATTTTATTATTAGTAGGTTTATTTTTTTTTATAACTTTTAATGTAAGCACATTAAAAACAATAAATAATCAAATTATTCATTTTATAAGGGAAGATGATTTTGAAAAAGCATTTATTTTAATTGATGAAATAGATTTAAATAAAAAGAATAGTATTTTTTTACAAAAATTATCTTTTATTCCATTTGTTAAAAAAGAATTTGAATTAAGCCAATGTTTAGTGGCTATCAAAAAAGATTTAAAAGAAATTAATAATGGAGTCTTTCTTTCAACGATACTTCAACAGCAGGAAGATTCATTGTTTTCTTTAAAAAATCTTAAAAATAATTTAGATTGTCTCAAAAAATACGATCTTAATTGGGTAGAAAAACAAAAATATCAATTAGAAAATTGGTTATCTTTTTTAGGTGAAGAGAAAGAGAGAAATTATCTTGTTTTATTCCAGGATTCTGATATTCCAAGGCCTAGCGGAGGTTTTATAGGAGCTTATGCTTTTTTATCATTTGATAATGGAAGAATCGATTTTTCAGGAAATAATATTTTTGCTTTAGAAAAAGTATTTTTAAAAAATATTGTTCCACCAATTCCATTGCAAGATATTGGTGATAAATGGTTTTTTCATGATGCTAATTGGTTCTTTGATTTTTCTCTTACTAGTCAAAAAATTCTATCATTTTATAAACAAACGGAGATGGAACCTGATTTAGATGGAATTATACTTGTTAATTCTAGTGTTGTTGAATCTGTACTTGAAATAACAGAACCAATAAAAATTAGTGAACATAATTTGACTATTGATCAAACTAATTTTTTGTCTTTTTATAAGAATCAAATTCAAGAAGCAGTAAAGCCGGCTCCTTTAAGAGAAGAAAAAGAGCTTTTATCATTATTTTTTAATGAATTTCAAGAAAGCCTTAAAAAGGCTTCAATAGAAAAATTAGCTTTGATATCTCAAGTTTTGACTAAAGCCTTTGATAAAAAAGAGATTCAAATTTATGTAATTGATGATAATTTAGAGTATTTTTTTAATTCTTTTGATTGGACAGGAAAGATTAAAGAAAGCAAAAACGATTATTTAGGGGTTAATTTTAGTTTTATTAACGAAGGGTTTATAGAAGATTCACGAGTTAAGATGATTAAATTAAAAACAGAATTTGTTTCAAATGGTGAAATAATAAATTATTTAACTATTAGTGCTCCAAATTTTTCCGCAGGAGAAAAATTATTAGAAAATTATATTAAAATTTATCTTCCAAAAGGAATTATTGTTAAAGAAGCAGCAGGAAGTTATCTTAAAAAAAATCACAATTTAGCTCAACTTGAAAATTTATATGATCAATTAGGCTATATAAAAGATGAGGATTTACTTTTAATAGAAAAAAGTACTATTCAAGATGAAAAAAATGGGATAGAGATTTATGAAGAAGGAGGTAAGATTGTTATTGGTTTGTGGGCTCAATTATCATTAAGGCCATTAAATTTGGTTTATGAATTGCCTGAGGACTGGAGGCAACTTTCTGATTGGGAGATAGTAACTCAAAAACAAAGTGGTCAAAACGTTAAATTTTCTTTTGAATTATTAACTCCTAAAAATATTTCTATTGTTCCATCGCTTTTTCCTTTTAATCAATTTATTCCTTTAGATAAAGATTTAACTCTTAATTTTAAAAGGGAAAATTAAAATTATAAATACAAAAAATGATCGCTCGTTTTCATAAAATATTAAACCATAAATCAGAGACAATTTTTGGAGCTGCAATACTAACAAGTGGGTTGACTCTAATAGGTAGTTTTTTAGGTTTACTAAGAAATGCTTTTTTAGCTAGTCGTTTTGGAGCTTCAAGTTATTTAGATGTTTATTATGCTTCTTTTAGGTTGCCAGATTTAATATATAATATTTTTATTATGGGGGCTATCTCTGCTGCTTTTATTCCTATTTTTAGTGAGCATTGGGCAAAAGACGAAGAAAGTGCCTGGCAGTTTTCTAATGCAATCATCCTATTAATAGGAGGCTTTATTGGGTCCTTAGCCTTGATTATGGCTATATTTGCCAGACCTATTTTATCTCGTCTATTAGTTGGTTTTGGTACTGAGCAGCTAGAACTGGCTATTCTTTTAACAAGGATTATGATGATTCAGCCTATTTTAATGGGAATCTCCTCTGTTGTTGGTAGTATTTTAAAGGTTTTTAAATTATTTTTATCTTGTGCCTTAGCTCCTTTGTTATATAACATTGGGATTATTATTGGAATTTTGTTTTTTGTTCCAATGATGGGGTTAAAAGGGTTAGCCTGGGGAGTAGTTTTAGGGGCTGGCCTTCATTTGATCATTCAATTGCCAGCTCTTATTGCTACTGGTTATCAATTTAAAATTGCATCTTCTGTTTTAAAGAAAAGGATGGAAGGTCTTAAAAACGTGGTTTTAATTATGGTTCCTCGTTCTTTAGGTATCATTGCTAATCAAGTTTTTCTTTTAGGAATAACTGTTATCGCAACAATGTTGAAAGAGGGGAGTTTGGCTGTATTCAATTTTGCTAATGATATTCAAAATTTACCTCAAACAGTTTTTGCTTTATCTTTTGCTATTGCTGCTTTTCCAACATTATCAAGGCTTAATGCTGAAAAAAATAAAACTGATTTTACAAAAACTTCATTGGACACTCTTCTGCAAATATTTTTCTTTTTAATTCCAATTGCAATTTGGTTTATCATTTTCCGCGAGCCAATTATTAGGCTTTTATTAGGTTATGGAAGATTCGATTGGTCATCTACAATAAAAACAGTTCAGGTTTTTTCTATTTTATCTCTAGGAATGATTTTTCAAGGAGTAAATGCTTTTTTATTAAGAATTTTCTTTGCAAAAAAAGACGCTCTTAAGCCTTTTATTGCTGGCGTTATTGCTTACTCTTTAGGTTTTATCCTTTGCTATAAATTGGGATTATCTTTTGGTATTCAGGGGTTAGCTTTAGCAGTGATGTTAACTTATCTATTCTATTTTTTTATTTTAGCTTTTTTATTAAAACCAGAATTTTCACCTTTTCTTTTAAGACAATTTTACGTATCTTTGATGAAAATTGTTGCCGTTTCTTTGGTTAGTGGCTTGGTCGCCTATCTATCTTTTAGTATTTTTCAAGGGTATTTTCCTGTTGAGAAGGTTTTGAATTTAGTTTTAAGCGCTGCCATTTCTTTTATTATTTCTTTTATTGCTTTTGTAATTATGTGTTTGAAATTTAAGATAAAAGAGATTTATGACTTGAAGAGTATTTTAATTCATAAAATATATAAAATCCATGAATAAAAATATTCGTAACTTTGTTATTATTGCTCATATAGATCACGGAAAATCTACTCTAGCTGATAGATTTTTGGAATTAACAAACACTGTTTCTGAGAATAAATTAGTTCCTCAGTATTTAGATGGGATGAATTTAGAAAAAGAGCATGGGATTACTATTAAGATGCATCCTGTTCAAATGCAGTACGATGAATACGTTTTAAATTTAATTGATACTCCGGGTCATGTAGATTTTACTTATGAAGTTTCTCGAGCTTTAGCGGCAGTTGAAGGAGCTGTTCTTTTAGTAGATGGAACACAGGGTATTCAAGCCCAAACTCTTTCAAATCTTGTTTTAGCCCAAAAACAAGGATTGAAAATTATTGGTGCTATTAATAAAATAGATGTGGAAATTAATGATTTAGATAAAAAAAGAAAAGAATTAGCTGATTTATTAAAAGCTGATGAAGAAGAAATTATTCTTTTATCAGCTAAAACAGGAAAAAATGTTGATGTTTTGTTAAAAAAAATTATAGCAGAAATACCAAGTCCTGAGATTAAAAATGAATCTTCTTTTAAAGCTTTGGTTTTTGATTCTCATTATGATGATTATAAAGGGACTATTGCTTATGTAAGAGTTGTTGAGGGGGAGATTATCAAAGGAGAGAAAATTCATTTTGCTATTAGCCAGGCAAGAGGGGACGTTTTGGATTTGGGTTATTTTGCTCCTCAATTACAATCAAAAGAGAGTTTAAAATCAGGGGAGATTGGCTGGATAGCAACAGGATTAAAGGATTTAAACTTAGTAAGAGTTGGGGATACAGTAGTTAATTATAATGCTAATCAAAAAAATGTGGAAGCTTTACCTGGATATGAAGAACCTAAACCGATGGTGTTTGCAGGTTTTTATTTAGCAAAAGGTAAAACAGGTGCAGGTTCAGGAGGGCAGGATTTTGAAAATTTTCGCCATTCTTTATCACAATTAAAATTAAATGATTCTGCGTTGTATTTTGTACCAGAAAGTTCTGAAGCTTTAGGCAGAGGGTATCGTTTAGGTTTTTTAGGAATGCTTCATTTACAAATTACTCAAGAAAGACTAAAAGAAGAATATGGACTTGAACTAGTTATTACTCATCCAACTGTTCCCTATAAAGTTCTATTAAAAGAGAATAAAACAAAAATTGTTACTAATCCAAGTGAGTGGCCTAATCCAGAAGAAATTATTGGATATGAAGAACCTTGGGTAAAGATGGAAATTATTACCACACCTCAATATTTATCTGCTATAATGAAGTTAATAAATGATTCACGAGGAACTAGTATTCATACGCTTACTTTTGCAGAAAGATTAATTATTCAATGTGAAATTCCTTTAGAAGAAACAATAAAAGACTTCTATGATAGCTTAAAATCAATCTCCTCGGGTTACGCTTCTTTAAGCTATGAGATATCGGGATATAAAAAAACTGAGTTAGAAAAACTAGAAGTAATTTTAGCAGGAAAAAAATTTGAAAGTCTTTCCCGAATAATTTTTAGAGATAAAACAGAAAGAGAAGCCAGAAGTTTAGCTTTGAAATTAAAAACAGTTCTTCCTCATCAAAATTATTCAGTGCCGATTCAAATACAAGCAATGGGAAGAATTATTGCTCGAGAAACTTTGCCTGCTTTAAAGAAAGATGTTACTGGTAGTCTTTATGGTGGAGATAGAACAAGGAAAATGAAGCTTTGGAAAAAACAAGCTAAAGGAAAGAAAAAACTTTTAGCGCAATCTGATCTGCAAATTCCTTCAGAAGTTTTCTTTAAAATTTTTCCTTCATCTCACTAAATTATTATGAAAAAGTTTTTATTAATTTTAATAAGTATTGTTCTTGTTTTGCTTCTTTCTCAAAGAATAAAGGATGATTGGCAACGGCATCAATTATTAACAGAAGAAGTTAGCAATTTAGAATTAAGGCAAGAAAATCTGTTAAAAGAACAGAAAAGACTAGAACAATTGTTAGAACAGGGCAATCAGGATGAACTTTTAGAAAGAGAAGTGCGCTCAATGTTAGGTTTTAAAAAAGAGGGAGAGGAAGTTATTTTAGTTCTTCCTCCGACTAATAATAAAGAATTAATTAATGAATCTCCAGAATTATCAGCAACATTAGTCTCGTCAAATACTTTCTTTTCTGCTATTTCTCAATTTTGGTATGATTTATTAGCAAAATTTAAAAGATAATAATTGCGGGATTCGTATAATGGTAGTATGTAACCTTCCCAAGGTTGAGGCGCGAGTTCGATTCTCGTATCCCGCTCAAATAATTTTTCCACCTCCTAGGCATTTGTTTTTTTGATAAAAAACAGCAAATTGTCCAGAACAAGGAGCAAGAATGGGCCTTGAAAAGATTATCTTTAATTTGCTTTTTTCAGGGATTATATCAGCAAGGATAGGTTTTTGCTGATAACGAATTTGAACCTTAGCTTTAATAGGTTTTTTTATTTTTTCTTCAGAGATAAAAAGAGAAGGATAAACAAAGATTTCTTTTTTCAAAAGGTCTTTTTTATTTTTGCTTACTAATAAAATGTTTTTCTTTTTATTAAAACCAGTTACAAAATAAGGCCCACCAGAAAGTTTAATTCCTTTTCTTTGACCAATGGTAAAAAAATGAAGTCCTTGATGTTGAGACAAAGTATTTCCTTTAGAATCTATTATTAACCCTTGTTTCTTTCCAATCTTTTCTTCAAGAAAAGGACAAAGTGATTGTCCGGCAATAAAACAGAAGTCTTTACTTTCCTGTTTTTGAGTAAAAGATCTTAAACCTTCTTTTTTTGCTATATTATATACTTGTTTTTTTGTATATTTTCCAAGGGGAAAAATAATATATTTGAGATATTTTTGAGGTAAGAAGCATAGGTTGTATGTTTGGTCTTTATTTTTATCCTTAGCTCTTAATAATTCATATTTTTTTGTCCCAAGATTAAATTTTACTTGAGCATAATGACCAGTAGCAATGTATTTGATTTTATGTTTTTTTGCCCAATTGATTAATTGTTTAAATTTAAAATTAGGATTGCAGATAACACAAGGATTAGGGGTTCTTGAGTTTTGCCATTCATTAATAGAATATTTAATAACTTGTTTTTCAAAATCTTTTTCAGCATCGATGGTATAATATGGAACGTTTATTTTTTTACAAATACTAGCAGCTATTTTAAGAGACTTTTCAGAACTGTGAATATTTTCCTTTAAGGAGTTTTTTTTATTCTGCCAGACAGGTAATTTTAAAGAAACTCCAATAGGTTGCCAGCCTTGTTTTTTTAGCAATATTAAAACAACAGAGGAATCAATTCCTCCAGACATACCAACAACAATTTTTTTCTTTTTATTCAATCCATCCTGCATATTTCTTTTCAATCATTTTTTTCTCATTTTGGATTCTTTGATGGTGCTTTTCAAGCTCTTGTGGAATAGTTTTCTTGTTTTTTTTGAGATATTCATAAATAGCTTCTTGAAGAGCATCAATTGCTAAAACAGAGCAATGGATTTTAACTGGCGGCAATTCTTCAAGTGTATCAATAATATTGTCTTTATTTAATTTTATTGCCTCAGCGATAGTTTT
>JAQTTC010000016.1 GCA_028711005.1 Minisyncoccota bacterium | reverse complement strand
ATAAACCAATTAGAAGCACCAACTAATTTCATTATCTCTATCTCTCCTCTCAAGGAATAAATTGCCATTCGAATAGTATTAAAACTAATTAAAACACTTAGAATAGCAGCAACAATAATCATAAGAATAGAACCTAATTTTATTCCAGTAGATAAAGCATTTATTCTTTCAATCACTCTTTGATTTTCTGCTAAGTCAACTGTCATTAACTTGTCTTTAAAAGCAGATTCATTAACTTCATCAATAATACTAGTATAATAAGCAGTATCTTTAGCTTTAATACTCAAAAAAGCAGCTAAAGGATTCTCCCCTAATTCTTCTAAAGCTCTTGCAATCGCTGGATTACGGCTACTTCTTTCTTCAAACATTAACAATGCTTCTTCTTGAGAGATATATTCAATCTTAGCAATTTTTTCATTACCAATAAGTTCGTCTCTAATTTTTAAGATATCTTCTTCAGGGACTTCTCTTTTAAAATAAATGCTAATATCCATTTTTTCTTCCAAAATACCAACAAGTTCATTGCTAACATTATTAAAGATTAAAATAGCTCCTAATATCATCAAACTGATAACTAGCATTGTAATACAAGCAATCGAAAGCCAACTGTTTCTTATTAACCCTTGCCAGGCAGTTCGAAAAACTCTTTTTAGAATAACTAACATAATTAAAGTTTAAATTTATTAAATTGTTTTAAATAAGATATCTCCCTTCTTCTTCATCACGAATAATTTTACCATCATCTAGACTGATCACCCTTCTTCCTAAAGTATTAATTACTTCCTTGTTATGAGTTGCTAGTATTATTGCCGTACCTAATTCATTAATCTTAGTTAAGAGTTTAATAATATCCCAGGTATTGATTGGATCTAAATCTCCTGTAGGTTCATCTGCTAAAATTAATTCAGGTCTTTGTGCTAGAACCCTAGCAATAACCACCCTTTGTTTTTCACCAGCAGAAAGTTGGTAAGGAAAATTATTAGCTCTTCCTTCTAGATTTACTAACTTTAATAATTCTGGAGCATCTTTTTCAATCATTTTTTCTGGATAGCCAGCTACTTCCATCGCAAAAGCTACATTTTCATAAGCAGTTTTCTGAGTTAAAAGCTTAAAATCCTGAAAAACCATTCCAATTTTTCGACGAAGAAATGTTATATCCTGATTTGTAAATTTATTAACATCTTTATCATCAAAAAAAATTCTTCCTTTTGTAGGAGACTCTTCTTTGAGGAGCATCTTTAAAAGAGTGGTTTTTCCTACCCCTGATCTCCCTACCAAAGAAACAAATTCTCCTGGATCTATTTTAAAAGTGATATTATCTAAAATCAAAGATCCGTTATATGCTTTGGAAACATTTTTAAAATATACTAGAGACACAATATAAAAATTAAAATTAAATATTTAGAATTTTATCCAAGTTACCATCTAATACTTCTTCAACATTACCTTTTTTCTTTCCAGTACGATGGTCTTTTACTAATTGATAAGGATGGAGAACATAAGAACGAATTTGATTACCCCATTCAATTTTTATTTTTTTCCCTTTTAATTCAGCTAAGGTACTTACTTTTTCTTTTTCTGCTAGTTGATGAAGCCTAGACCTTAGAACAGTCAATGCCTTTTCCTTGTTTCTTGACTGGGATCTTTCTGCTTGACAACTTACAGTAATGCCTGATGGCTTATGAGTTATTCTTACTGCTGTTTCCACTTTTTGAACATTTTGCCCTCCTGGCCCTGAAGAACGAAAGGTTTCAACTTCTAAATCACTATCTTCTAAAGGCAGCTCTTTTGCTTTAACAATTGGCAAAACCTCAACTAAAGCGAAGGATGTATGACGTAATTTTGCAGAAGAGAAAGGAGAAATCCTTACTAAACGATGTACACCATTTTCATTTTTTAAAATTTTGAAAAGATCGTTCCCGTTTATTTCTACTATCACGCTTTTAATACCACCAAATTCATTTTCTCTTTTGTCTAGCAAAGAAAATTTCCAATTTTTTCTTTCCGAGTATCTTTGATACATCCTTAACAACATTAAAGCCCAATCTTCAGCATCACGCCCACCTGCTCCAGCATAAATTGAAAGAGTGATATTACGAGAATCATAAGAAATATCCTGCGTTTCTCTATCTTCTTTTAACATTTTAAAATATTAACAAATTTAGACCTAAAAAACAACTTTATTCTTTTTAATGCTTAATCCTCAATACCAGAAACTAGGGGAATGAAACTAAATCCTTTAAAGAATTCCTTCTCAAAAATATTGTTTTCCTTTAAAGTCACAAAATCCTTTCTATCAATTGCAAGAAAAGCTTCAATGATCTGAGGAGATTTTAAATAACCAATATCAATTATCTCTTGGATAAGAATTTCTTTAGAAGACATAAGCTTTTAATATACTTAGTATACCATACAAAAACCTAAGAAATTTAAAAGCCCTCCTGATTTAACAGCAAGGGCTTTAGTTCTACTATTAATAAAATTTAATAAAATTTGGGTTGATAATAACTTCTCTCAACATGAATTTTTTGTGGATTAGAAAAGCATGTTTTTATTAAGCATCTTTCCTGTTCCCACTCTCCATCGCTATTTGGAACCACTGAGTAGAGACATAGTTTTAAAGCTATATCTCCTTCTGATCTAAAATATGTTCCAATTCTTTCAACTAAGACATACCAGCATCCTTCTTCTGCCTCAAACCATTTATTATCTTCCGCTTTAAACAAATAATTATTACCTGCTTTAAAAGGAGGGCTCACTATACGATACAATTCTTCTACTCCGTAATATCTATTAAATACAATAATTTTCCCCTCTTCGTGTTTTTCCACATCTCGAATACTCCTAATTTGATCCTCACACTCAATCCCACCAAAATAAGGTCTGTTCTTTAATACCTGACAATTTCTTAACATTTTTATCTCCTTCCTAAAAATTCATATAACCATATTGGCAGATTAAATACAATCGCTTCTCTAAATTTATAAAAAATTTTCCAAAAGCTTAGAGGCACTATTCTAATTTTTTCTTCAATATTGTATTCAGTAATTATTGATGTTTTATCTTGAAAAACTATTTTGAAGTCTCGCCTAATTCTTTCTAGATTAATATCGGTACAAATGAATGTAATCTTTTGAATATTTGGATTGAGCCCCAAATACCCCTGAATTTCAAGCCAGTAACAAAGAACCATTTCGTTTATTGTAATTAAATATTTATCTTGGTCTAATTTAGGTCTTGCTCTAACTAAGGCATTCGGAGAACAGATAAGTAAACTTTTCTTTTCCATCATTTCTTTTCTTATTTCTAACCAAAACTTATCATCAGGTATCCATAAATTTTTCTGATTATAGGGGAAAATAACGTGTGCCTGGTTAACGTTCGCATTTATAATTTTCTTTTTATTTGCTTCAAAAACCTCATGTTGATGAAAAAACTCTTCCTCCTTTTCCTTAGTCCATACCAATCAAATCACCTCCTTTCATTAATATTTTTTAATTTGTAAAGGTTCTAAAATATCCTTTAAAAAAGGATATTTAAATTATAACATTATACTATAAAATGGTCAATAGAAAATTAAATTGGTAATAACCCAGTACATCTCCAATTAATTTCTGCTATTTTTGTTTCCACATCAATAACGCAAGCAGGGCTACATCCTTCCTTTTCTATATCTAGATTTATCCACCAAGTACCAGTGACTTCATTACAAATATAAGTATCTTTAAGTTTGTTTCCACATTCACCTAAAATAGCAATTTCTTTAGCCTCTGATAAACTGAGTTTAAAATTAGTTCCTTCTTTCTGACAAAATTCCTCTTCTAATTCTTCGTCTGAAATCGTCGAGGTCACAGGTTTGCTAGTTGGTGTTGTAATTATTGAAAAATCTTCAGGTAGATTAAGAACAATAATTCCTTTATTTACTAAATAGCCTACTCCTAAAAACAAAACTGCTATCATTAAAAAAATTGAAGTTGACCCTTGTTTATTCATACTTTTATTATCTATAATAGTTATTTATTATAACATAAAATATAAGAAATTTACAAAAAAGCGCCAGTAATTATCTGGCGCTTAAGCAAATTCTAATTTATTTCTTCTTCTTGCTATCTTTCTTTTTCTTAGCCATATTTTTTAGGTTTTCCTAAATATTTTGTATTTATTAAAACCTTTTTAAAATGAGAAGAGGATAGGAGACCATCCCTATCAATCTTCTTAAATAAATTTTATATTAAGCAAAAACATTGTCAATGGTGGATAACTTTAATAGCCCAGGACATTAATTGCTTTTTCAAAAAAATGCCCAACCCTTGTTTCCATTACTTGATCTCCTTGTTCTTCTTTAATTCTCATAAAACATTCAGCTGCCTCTTCGGATAAAACCCATGTGCATTCATTATCCACTAATTCACACCTCATATCTTTATTTAAACACTCCATTCCCGCAAGAAACTCACAAGTGCTCACTGCTTCTGGATTGTTTGTACAAAGCTCTCCACTACAACCTCCTATATAACAATCTTTAACAGCAAAACAATTTTTATAAGTTTCCTCATCGTTTTCTACAATAAATGCTCCGTCTCCTTTACTCCAAAAGATTATTGATTCGTTACTATCAGCATAACGTATTCCTGATGCAGAAATAGTTTGAGGCAAATCAAAATCTCGCCCATCACTCAAAATAATTTTCACACTCCCAGATGGAATTGGTGGTTCCCCTGGCTCCACTAAAGTAATTTCTCCTTCATAAAAAGAAGCGTCAATTGTTTTACCATCATCACAAGTATAAAAAACTTGATCAATAAAATTCGATGTATTTGGAGTAACTAAATTTTTATCTTTATTATTCAAATATAATATCCCTGAAATTATAAGAACAATAATTAAAATAATAAATATTAAATTTTTTTTCATTTTTTATATTAATTTTAAATTTTATGTTTTTTAAAATCTTTTATCTAAACTCTTCTCGTGCCATTTTACCGCGATTACAAACAAAAAGATAGTAAAAACAGAAAGAACTAACAAATCAACAACAGGGGAAAAATAGCTCGTCCCTTGAATCGAATATCTAGCCAAATCGGTATAATAAGTTAATGGAGAAAAAAAGGAAAGAATTTTTAATACACCCATCTCAGTAATAGGTATAAATACTCCGCTTATAAAAATTAAAGGAAATTTAATTATAGAAGCAATGAGCATAATATCAGAAGGCTTATCGGCTGGTGGAGCTGAAATTAAAGTCCCTAGGCTCGAAAAACAAAAAGCAGCTATTATCGTTCCAAAAATTAATGGAAAACTTATAATTTCTACTCCTAGTAATATAATGCCAGCTAAAACAATAAAAGAGACAACAAAAAGCCCAAACAGAACCGATGCCATAATATCCCCTAGGATAATCGCCCAAAGATAAACCGGTGAAGACACTAATCTTTCAAAGGTCCTCATTCTTGTTTCCCAAGGTGTTATCACGGGAGTTATAGCAGAAACTGCAAAAAAGAGAGCCATTCCTAACAAACCAGGAATCATCATATCTAGAGACATTTCTCTTTTTAAAATAAATGAAATAAAAACGAAAGCAGGAATAAGTAATCCTTGAATTATAACTGATCCTTTCAAATAATAAATGGATAAATCTTTTTTAGTAATAGCAAACGATCTTTTAAGCTGTTCAAAAATTCTCATTTTTTTGAGTTAATTTTACAAAAATATCTTCAAGGCTTGGTTCCAATATCTTTAAAGAAATAATTTCATT
Source organism: Minisyncoccota bacterium (assembly GCA_028711005.1). Taxonomy (GTDB): domain Bacteria; phylum Patescibacteriota; class Minisyncoccia; order UBA6257; family UBA6257; genus JAQTTC01. Next base: position 1,633 of record JAQTTC010000016.1, on the reverse strand, counting down.
ATTAGTTTTCTGAGAATGATTTATCAAAAAGAGAATAATATCTTCCATTTTATTACCATATAATTGAAATTTATCTCCCATTTTTTTTACTTCAATAATCTCTTTAAAATTAAAAACTTTCTCTTCTACTAAATTTTTAAAAGCAACTTCGACTGAAGAAGTTTTTTTAATAACACTCTTCAACATTTCAGGACGATCAATGGCCATAATTTTTCCATAATTCATAATTGCTACTCGATCACAAAGTAAATCAGCCTCTTTTATATTATGAGTAGTTAAAAAAATAGTAACTCCCTCTTGATTAAATTTTCTGATAAGATCCCTGATTAACCTTACGCTTTCTACATCCAATCCAGAGGTAGGCTCATCTAGAAATAAAATATCAGCATCATTCATCAAAGCCATCGCTAAAATTAATCTTTGTTTCATCCCTTTTGAAAAAGTTTTCACTTTTTGATTTCTTTTTTCATATAAATGAAACATTTTTAATAAATTTTCTGCTTTCTTGATGCTTTTTTCTTTTTCTATTCCATATAATTCTCCTGTTAATAAAAGATTTCTAATTGCAGATAAATCTATGTAAGCATCGGCCATTTCTGGAACAATTCCCATTATCTGCCTCGCTTCCATTGATTCTTTCTGAATATTGTATTTTCCTATATGAACTTCTCCTTCTGTTGGTTTTAATATTCCCGTTAGCATTCTGATAGTAGTAGTTTTACCTGCTCCATTAGGTCCTAATAAACCAAATATTTCACCTTTTTTAACAGCAAAAGAAATACCATTAACAGCATTAAAGCTACTATAATTTTTCTTTAATCTTTCGGCTTTAATTATATTTTCCATTTCTTTAAATTTTCTTTTTAATAAGATTAATTTATTTTACCAAAAAATCGCTTTGATGTACAGACAATTTTATTAATAAAATCTAATAAAAAAGAAAAAAATCGACTTAAAGCAAATTTAAAAGAGCTCTATTTAGAGCTCTTTATTTTAATTGACTAATCATTTATTAGCAAAGGCCGATGATCAATATCCACCTTCCTTCTCGCTTCAGCAACTATTTGGCCATCATCACTCAATAATCGAATAATAATTTCACCTTGAGCAGTAAAAAATTTATCTGCGTTAATCCAAGCTTCAATTTTTTTGTCTTCAAACCGGAAATAAACATCTTCCAGCCCTATCGAATAACCCTGTATCAACCCTTTTTGGTGCCATGCTCGAGAAATGTGATCTAGAATCAAACTCCCTTTTGGACTTCTAATTTGAAACACTGCAATTCTCATCTCAAATTCTCTTAATAATTGAGGTGATTCAAGCTCTGCTTGAGCAACTAAAGGATTCTCTCTCAAAATATTTGAGACATCTAATGTTTCAATTTTCCATTCTGGACCATTCACGTTTAAAAAATAACAAGCCATTAATAACACTAAACTAATAAGTACTAAAATCACTAACTGAAATTTCTTCATTCTTTCTCCTTCTTTTAAATATTAATTTCAACATTAGCATATAGTAAATAAAATATGCAGCAAAAGGTAAAAAATATATTTTCAAAGAACTAAAAAAATCCTAAAAAGGATGTTATAAATATGCCATATTTTATGGTAAAAGTCAATGTCTGGCAGGG
>JAQTTC010000004.1 GCA_028711005.1 Minisyncoccota bacterium | reverse complement strand
GCCGAGGTAGCTCAGTGGTAGAGCGTTTGCCTAAATCTTTGGGCCAATTCATAGTAATGTGAATTGCAAACTGGGTAAAATCGGAGAAACCCAAATATAAAATTGGGCAATTCCGAGCCAAGCCTGCTAAAAATTATTTTCATAAAAATTAAGCAGGAAGGTGTAGAGACTATCTTTTATAAGAGTAGGGGTAAATAAATTTTTACTTCGAAGCGCCCAGCCCCTTTTAATTAGGGTGATGATATAGTCCAACCTCTAAAGTAATTTAGAATTATTATGGAAGAGCAAAGCGTCCGGTGTTCGATTCACCGCCTCGGCACAAAAATAAAAGAATTATTAAATTATTATGCCTATTCTCAAAAAAAATAACTCTATTTCGCTTCCTTTAACTGGATCTCTTGTTGAGGGAATTGTTTTAGAAAAAAAAGAAAGATCTTTATTCATAGATTTATCCCCTTATGGTACTGGGGTTGTTGAAGGAGCGGAATACTCAGAAGCAAGACACTATATTAAAACACTATCTTTAGGTGAAAAAGCTTTAGTTAGAATCCTTGATTGGAATAATGAAAAAGGTTTAATTGATTTATCTCTAGAAAATCTTGAAAGAAAAAAATCTTGGGAAAATATAAAAGAGTTTAAAGATAACAATGAAACACTTTCTTTCCTTATCTTAGAAGCTAATACTGGTGGATTAATAGGAAAAGTTGAAGATATCAAAGGTTTCCTTCCTGCTTCTCAATTAGCAGCTGATCATTATCCAAAAGTTGAAGAAGGGAAAAAAGCTGAAATTTTAGAAAAATTAAAATCTTTAATTGGACAAGAAATTAAAGTAAAAGTATTGGATTGTGATTCTACAGATAATAAGTTGATTCTTTCTGAAAAACTAGTAGAAAAAGACAAAATAAAGGATATTATTAATAAATACAATAAGGGGGATGTTGTTAAGGCTACAATTACTAAAATAGTAGACTTTGGTGCTTTTGCAAAACTTGATGACACTGGTGTGGATGGATTGATTCATTCATCAGAGATTGCAGATCCTTTGCCTGAAAATATTAATGAAGTCTTAAAAGAAGGAGAGAAAAAAGATGTAAAAATTATCGCCATTGAAAATAATAGAATTTCTCTTTCTTTAAAGAATATTAAAAAAACTGATCAAGCTGAAAAATAAATTAAATAAGAATATATTTTAAAACCCCAGTAAATAAACTGGGGTTTTAAATATCACGAATTCTTAAAATTTTATTTTACTGCATCCTTTAATCCCTTTCCTGCCTTAAATTTTGGAACTGTCATTGCTGGAATTTGAATCTTCTCACCAGTTTTAGGGTTTACTCCTGCTCGAGCAGCTCTTTCTTTAGCAGAAAAAGTGCCAAAACCAGTTATTGTTACTGTATCTCCTGAGCTTAAAGACTTAGTAATAGTCTCAAGAATTACGTCTAAGGCTTCTGCTCCATCTTTTTTAGAGCAGCCAATTTTATTAACGATAGCATCAATTAATCCTTCTTTTGTCATAATAATTAATTTTTGTGAATATTCCTTTAAATTAAAGATTTTTATTTAAAGGGGTTCGACCTTTTTAATTGTTATCTGCTAGATATAGTATAGCAAAAGACTGAAATAAAGTAAATCTTTTAATAACACCCTATCTCGCTATTTCAATTGCCCTAGTTTCACGAATTACAGTTACTTTAACTTCTCCAGGGTATTTCAAGGTTTCTTCAAGACGCTTAGCTATATTCTTAGCTAATTTAATAGCCCCTAAATCATCTATTTTATTTGGTCGAACAAAAACTCTAATTTCTCTTCCAGCAGAAACTGCATAAACCTTTTCAACTCCTTCGTATGAAGAAGCTATTTCTTCTAAATTAGCTAATCTTTTAAGATAAGCCTCAACACTATCCTTTCTCGCTCCAGGACGTGAAGCAGAAATTGCATCTGCAGCATTAACAATGGCAGCTTCTACTGTTTCAACAGGATAAGTATCGTGATGAGACTGCATTGCTTTTATTATTTCCTCAGGCAAATTATATTTTGCCAAAATCCTTCTCCCTAATTCCAAGTGAGTTCCTTCTATCTCTTGGTCCACTGCTTTGCCTATATCATGAAGCAATCCAGCTTTTTTGCTTACTTCGATGTCAGCTCCTAATTCTGAAGCTAAAGCTGCTGATAGTAAGGCAACTTCTATTGAATGAGTAAGAGCATTTTGACCATAACTAGTTCTAAAATTTAATCTCCCTAACAAATAGACTAATTCCTGTGGTAAATCCAATATTCCTACTTCATATAAAGCATCCTCACCAGCTGTTTTTATTCTTTCTCTTATCTCTGTTTGAGCTTCTGTAATCTTCTCCTCTATCTTTACTGGCTGAATACGACCATCTTGAATCAACTTCTCTAAAGCCACTCTGGCAACTTCTCTTCTGGTAATATCAAAACTAGAAAGAATAATAGTATTTGGTGAGTCATCCATTATTAACTCGACCCCTGACAATTTTTCAAAATGACGAATATTCCTTCCCTCACGACCTATAATTTTCCCTTTGATATCTTCTGAAGGCAAATTTACTACTGTTGTTGTAACCTCTCCGACATTTGAACGAGTATATTTTTGAATCGCTCTAACCATTATCTCTTTTGCTTTTTTCTCTACCTCTTCTTTTCTAAATTTTTCTAATTTTTTTAAAGACTCCACAACCTCTTCATTATTTTCTTGTTCTATTTTTTTCATTAATTCCTCCTTTGCTTCTTTCTGAGATAATTTTGCAATTTTTTCTAAAGAGTCTAATTCACTTTTTTGTATTTTTTCTAACTCTGATCTTAAAGATTGTATTTTTTCAAGAATCTTTTTATTTTCTAATTCTTTTTCACTAATCTCGACTTGTCTTTTGTCTAACAATTCTTCTCTTTGCAATAGCCTCTCTTCCATTTTATCAAGTTGACCTTTTCTCTCTTTTTTTTCACTTTCAACTTCTTCTAAAATTTTGGTTGATTTTTCTCTTGCTTCTAAAACAATATTTTTTGCTTCTTCTTTTACCTTTTCTATTCGAGATTTTAATTTTGATTCAATCGAATCAGAGTACTTCTGAGCAATTTTTTGACGAACAATGTATCCCAAGAAAGCGCCTACTACAAAAGATAAAAGGATTGCGCCTATTGAGACATCAGATATATTAAACATAGCCATAATTTTTATATTTAAGGCCTATTATTCTCTATTTTGATTTTTCGTAATAACAAAAATAATTTCTTAAATCTATTCTTATTATTCACGTAAAACAAACTTAATCAAGAAAACTTAGAAGTCTCGATTTAATATTCTAAACAAAGAAAAGTTAGATAAGAAAAATCGTTTAAAATAAAGCATTCTAAAAAAGATTAAAGGCTAGAGAATAAATAGAACCGATTAAGTGAAGAACCGAACAAAAACGTAAAACTGGTATATATTTACTCTATTTCTATATTAAGTAAATATTTCTTATTATAACAAAAATAAGCTTTTTGTCAAAATTTAAAAAATAAGCTATACTAATAATCAAGCTAAATTAAATCTATTTTTATTAATTAAATATATGGCTCGTCTTTCTTCAAAAATTTGCTTGGTAATTTTGGATGGCTGGGGAATAGGAGAAAAAAATTTTTCAAATGCTATCCATCAAGCAGGAACACCAAACATTGATGAAATAAAAAAACATTATCCTATGGTTTCTCTTCAAGCATCAGGAATAGCCGTAGGCTTGCCTTTTAATAAAGCAGGAAATAGTGAAGTAGGCCATTTAACACTGGGAAGTGGCCAGATTATGTATCAATATTCTGTTCGTATTTCACAAAGCATAGAAAATGGATCTTTTTTTCAAAACCCAGCTTTATTAGAAACATACAACCACGTAAAACAAAATAATAGCACACTTCATCTAGCTGGCTTAGTAAGTAAAAACATTGTTCATAGTTCATATAATCATCTCCTAGCTTTGTTAGATTTAGCTAACTCTTTAAAAATAGAAAAAGTCAACCTTCACCTTTTTACTGATGGAAGAGATTCGCCCCCAAATGAAGCAAAAGAATTAATTATTCAGCTAGAAAAAGATTTAAAAGCAAGGGGAAAAGGGAAAATTGCAAGTATTTCAGGTCGTTTTTACGCAATGGATCGAGATAAAAACTTCAATAGAACAGCTAAATGCTATAATATTTTAGTTTCAGGAAAAGGAAAAGTAGTTAAAGATCCATTATCTTATATTGAAGAATCTTATAAAGAAGGAGTTACTGATGAATTTATTGTTCCTGCTATCATTGAAAGCCAAGAAAACTCTAGCTATTCAAATCTAATAGAAGAAAAAGACGGAATAATTTTTTTCAATTTTCGTGAAGAAAGGATGAGGCAATTAGCAGAAGCTTTTTGTAACCCTGAGTTTAAAGAATTTCCAGTTAAGAAATTTCAAGAGCTTAAAATTACTACTTTTACTGAATATAATAAAGAATTTCCTGTTAAAGCTGCCTTTCCTCCACAAAAAATATCTACATGTCTTTCTAGGATTCTTTCTCAATCAGGAAAAAGACAGCTTCATCTTGCAGAAACTGAAAAATATGCTCATGTTACTTATTTCTTTAACAGTCTTAAAGAAAAACCTTTCCCTGGAGAGTATTGGGTAATTGTTCCTTCAATAAAAACACTTCATATTGAAGATTACCCTGGTCTAAAATCATTAGAAATTACTACTCGCCTTACTCAAGCTTTTGAAGAAAATATTTATGATTTTATACTAGTCAACTATGCTAGCCCTGATTTAATAGGTCATACAGGCAATATAAAAGCAGGGATTGAATGTGTAAAGATTATCGATCAAGAAGTTGCAAAAGTAATTAAGAAAAGTCAAGAATTAAATTACACAACTCTTATTACCGCTGACCATGGAAATATAGAAAGGATGATGAATCCTATAACAGGTAAAATAGAAACAGAACATGACACTAGTTTAGTCCCCTTTTATTTAATTGATAATCGATGGAAACTTTCCTCTATTCGCACAGAAAAAGAAATAGCAGATATAGAAAGATGGGCAGGTGGCATGCTAGCTGATGTCGCTCCAACAATTTTAGAATTATTTGGCTTAGCAATCCCTCCAGAAATAACTGGCCAAAGCCTTCTTCCCTTATTAGGAATCAAAAAACAATAATTTTGACTTTTAAGGTTTTTTATTCTATACTTAGAATGCTTTATTGTATTAATTTTAATACCCTTAGTTAAGTAAAACTTAACATTACTGGGAAATGAATTTTTTGAAAAAACTTTTTTTAGGCATTGCCTTAAATTCATTAACAATTTTATTATGTCAAAAACTATTCAATGAATTGTTTAATGATTTTTATTTTCAAGGTACTTTTATTGAATTAATTTTATTGGCTCTTATTATTTCTTTTCTTAATTTATTAATAAAGCCTATTCTCCGCTTGATATTCCTTCCTCTTATCTGGATAACTCTTGGTCTTTTTTCCTTAATTATTAACATCATTATTTTAAAAACAGCTACTGTATTTATGCCTGTCTTAATCATTCAATCTCCTATTGTTTGGTTAATCGCTTCCATCATTATTAGCAGCTTTAATTCTTTAATGTATAAATAAAATAGTTTATGAATCCATTAACTTTAGTTATAGCTCAGATTATTGTTGGCATTCTTCTAATAATTTTAGTTCTCCTCCAACAAAGAGGAGGAGGAATGGGGATTTTAGGAGGTATTTCTTCTCAGTTCTATGGAACTCGAAGAGGTTTAGAAAAAACAATATTTATTTTTACTGTCGCTTTAGGTATTTTATTTATTGCTTTATCAGTTATTTCTTTTTTGATTTAACTTTCTTTTAATTGATTAATGAAAAATATTTTCAACTCTTTCTTTAAAAAATGGTTAAAGCTGCCATTAAAAGAAAGATTTTTAAGCTTTTTATTTTTATTTATATTCATTGTTGGCCTTGTTCTGTTAGGGTTTAACTTAATCTCTAGATTTACAGTTTTAGAGCCTCGAGAAGGAGGAACATTGCACCTTGGAACAATCGGTCGTCTTTCATATATTAATCCGGTCCTCTCACGATCAAATGATAGTGAGAAAGATTTAATTGAATTAATCTATAATGGACTTTATACAATTGATGGCCAAGGAGGATTTGTTCCTGATCTAGCAGAAAAAATAGAAATCAGTGAAGATGGAACTAGCTATACTATATTTCTAAAAGAAAATGTTTTCTGGCATGATGGAGTCCCCTTTACTGCTGATGACGTTGTCTTTACTATAGAAACAATACAAAATCCAAATTTTAAAAGCCCATTAAGATTAAACTGGGGAGGAATTGTTGTAGAGAAATTAGGCTCTAATGTTGTTCGCTTTAACTTAAAAAATACTTACCAACCTTTTCTTCAAAATCTTACTTTAAAAATAATCCCTAAACATTTCTGGGAAAATATTGAAGCTAGTACCTTTTTAACAGCAGAAAATAATTTAAAACCTATTGGGACTGGATCTTATTTATTTAGTGGACTCGAAAAAACGCAAGAAGGTAGAATCATTAGTTATTCTTTAACAGCAAACGATAATTATTTTGGGAAAAAACCATATATCTCAAAATTAATTTTTCATCTTTATGATAACTATGATTTAGCCAAAAATGGTTTATTGAAAAAAGAAATCGATGGAATCTTTCCTCTTTCAATTGAAGACATTGAATTTTTTAAAAACAAAAGCAATGTTAAAATTAATTCTTTAATTTTACCTCGCTATTATGCTGTATTTTTAAATCTTAATAATCCTTTATTTAGTCAAAAACCCATAAGAGAAGCTTTAGATCTCTCACTTTCCAGGCAAGAATTAGTTACTAAAATACTAAAAGAGCAAGCTTTTCCTTTAGGAGGACCTATTTCTGCTGGTTTCCTAGGTAATGATTTTAATCTAGTAACTGAATATTCTCTAGAAAAAGCAGAAAAAATTATCTCCGAACTAGATCAAGATTCTATCAGTTTTACCCTCTCTCTTCCTGACAATAAAGAATTAATAAATATAGCTAATTATTTAGTAAATTGCTGGGAAAAAATTGGAGTTTCTGTAGAATTACAAATACTTCCTTTAGCTACTTTAGAAAAAGAAATTATTCAAACAAGGTCCTATGATGCCCTTCTTTTTGGAGCAATTATTGGACAGAACCCTGATCTTTTTTCTTTTTGGCATTCTTCTCAAACAACTGATCCTGGCCTAAATCTTTCTCTTTATCAGAATAATGAGTTAGATAAATTTTTAGAAACAACTAGACAAACTTTTAATGAAGAAAAGCGCCTAGCAGATTTAATGAGTATTCAAACAATTCTTCACGAAGAAAAGCCAGCAATATTTTTATATAATCCTTTTTATCTTTATCTTCTCCCTCAAAAAATACAAGGTAATAATATTCAATATGCCAATGTTCCTTCGGAAAAATTCGTTGATATAGAAAATTGGTATCTATACACTAAAAGAGTATTCAAATAACATTATTCCTTGAGTAATCTTTAAAAAATAAAACAATAAAAAACCCGTAATTTAAAATTAACGGGGAGTGTGCCTTGATGGCGGAATTGGCATACGCGCTAGCTTCAGGAGTTAGTTCCCGAAAGGGATTGGGAGTTCGAATCTCCCTCAAGGCACAAATTAAAATTAAATTAAAAAAATGTATCAGACAAAAAAAGATCAAAAACCTCACGGTTTTACAAAGAAAAAAACAGATTTAGTTAAAATAATTCCTTTAGGGGGACTTGAAGAAATTGGCCGCAATATGACTTTATTTGAATACCAAAATCAAATTTTAATTATTGATATGGGCTTACAATTTCCTGACGAAAATATGCCAGGAATTGATTTTATAATTCCTAACATAGAGTATTTAACAAATCATCCTGAGAAAAAAATACTAGGAGTAATTATTACTCATGGCCATTATGATCATATCGGGGGCATTCCTTATTTAATTGATAAATTAAATTATCCTCAAATGTATACTGCCCCTCTCACTAAAGGAATCATCTTAAAAAGACAGGAAGACTTTCCTAACTTAAAAAAACTTAATATTCAAGAGATATCTTCGGGCAAAAAAATAATTTTGGGACCCTTCAATATTATCCCTTTTCATGTTAATCATAATATTCCTGATACGCTTGGTTTAGCAATTAATAGCCCTGCAGGATTGATTATGTATGCTACTGACTTTAAATTTGATCTTCACCCAATAGCTGACAAACCAGCTGATCCTTCTCATATTATTAGCCTTGCTTCTTCGGGAACCACTCTCCTGCTATCAGACTCAACTGGAGCTGAAAGTCCTGGACACTCAATCTCAGAGAAAACAATCATGGATAACTTAGATCCAATTTTTAGAAATGCTGAGGGGAGAATTATTTTATCGACTTTTGCTTCATTGCTTAGCCGTGTTCAACAAGCCATTTGGCTTTCAGAAAAATACAATCGAAAAGTTATTATCGAAGGATTCGCAATGAAAACAAATGTCGCTATTGCTGAAAAATTAAAATATCTTTCTATAAAGAAAGGAACTGTTATCAAGTGGCAAGAAGCAAGTCGAATTGATCCTAAAAAATTAACTGTTCTTTGTACTGGAGCTCAAGGAGAGTCAGAGGCAGTTTTAATGAGAATTGTAAATAAAGGTCATAAATATTTAAGAATTCAGAAAAAAGATACGGTTATTTTTTCATCTTCTGTTGTTCCGGGAAATGAATTAGCTGTTCAGAATATAAAAGATAATCTAGCTAAACAAGGAGCTAAAGTTTATCATTACAAAATGCTTGATATTCATGCCTCTGGTCACGGTTATCAAGAAGATTTAAAAGCAATGATTAATTTAGTTAAACCTAAATTTTTTATGCCTATCCATGGTCATTACTCAATGCTTAAAACACATGGGGAATTAGCAGAATCTGTCAATATTCCTCCAAAAAATATAGTTATTGCTACAAATGGACAAATTATTGAATTAAGTAAAAACAAAATCATTGCTACTGAAAAGTTTGTTCCCACAAACTATATTATGGTAGACGGACTAGGAGTTGGAGATGTTAAGGAAGTAGTCCTTAGGGCAAGACAAACCCTTTCTCAAGATGGAATATTTATTATTGTTGCTCTCATTGATAAAAAAACCGGATTACTACATAGTAATCCAGAAATTATTTCTCAAGGTTTTGTTTATATGAAAGAATCAAAAGAATTAATAAATCAAACCAGAAAACTAATAAAAGAAATTATTAACCACTCTACTAGCAACAATGCATTTAATGAAGAGTACATTCGAAATAATTTAAGGAATAAAATTGGTTTATTCTTATTTAAAAAAATACAGCGCAGGCCAATGATTCTTCCGATTGTTATTGAAGTTTAAACACCTTAACTGCATTTTTAAACGTAACTTCCTCTATTTCCTCTAGAGGAAGTTTTTTAATTTGAGCAATTTTTTTAGCTACTTCTTTAACATAAAGCGGTTCGTTCCTTTGGCCACGATAAGGAACAGGAGCAACATAAGGAGCATCAGTTTCAATTAATATCTTCTCAAGAGGTATTTTTTCAATTACATTATTTAGATTCTGAGAATAAGTGATTACTCCTGAAAAACCTAAATAAAACCCTTTTTCTATGATTTTTTTTGCTTCAGAAATATTACCAGTGAAAAAATGAAATACTCCACCGTTTTCATAATGCTCATCTTCTAAAATATCAAGAGCCTCATTATAAAGATCTCGTACATGTAAACATAAAACTAATTTGTGTTTTTTAGCAACTTGAATCTGCTTTCTAAATTCATTCTCTTCTATTTTTTTATATTTTTCTTTATCTGCGCCTGAAAAATCATTTAAATAAGTATAATCTAGACCACATTCTCCAATAGCAATTACCTTCGGGTTTTCTAAAAGAGTCTCAAATTCATTATTAAAAGTTTCTGGATTTAAAAATTCTGATTTAGAATTAATTAAAGCTAATTCATTTTTATCTATTTTAAGCGGAATCGTATGACTAGGATGCAATCCTACAGTAGCCCAACAATTTTCATATTGATTAGCTATAGCTATTGCTTTTTTAGATGTTTCAAAACAAGTACCAATATTTATTACTGAAACTTTCTCTTTTAAAATTCTCTTTAATACCTGCTCTCTGTCTTCATCAAAAGCAGCCAAATTTAAATGAGTATGTGAATCGAAAAGCATATATAAAATGAATTAAATAATTATAGTAATTGTTTTTGAGGTAGATAAGAGGCTAGACGACCGCTTCGGCTATCCCTAAGTAATTCAAACGCTGCTGCTGCTATAGGTAAGGCTATAATGGCTCCAGCAATACCAGCCAACCTACCTCCAATTAAAAGCGCTAAAAGAATGACTAGAGGATTAAGTTTCATTGTTTTAGCTCTTAACAAAGGATTAATAAACCCTTCTATTCCTTGAACAATAACAAAAACAACTAATATAGAAATACCTAAAAATATATTTTGACTCATTCCAACAAAGACTGCGATTAAACCAATAACTAAAGGACCAATATATGGAATAAAATCAAATAATGCAGCTAAAACAGCTAAAAATTCAGCTTGGGCGATACCTAGAATTTTAAGACTAATAAATACTAAGCCTCCAACTATAGTACTTAAAATCAATTGACCAAAAAACCAACTACTAACTTTCTGACGAGTTTTTCCCCAAAGATAAATAACATAATCTTCATAAGCCCTTGGGAAGATTAAACATATTGCTTTTTCAATTCCTCTTTTTTCTGTATTAATAAAAAAAGAAAAAATAAGTACAAAAAACGCAGTAAAGGCTCCACCTAATATTTTAATTAAAAAATCAGCAGACTGAACTAAAAATTCATATAATTGCCCCTGGGAAACACCAAATAAAGTCAGCCATCTTTCTATTGATGATTCTGTTACTTGCCAACCTTGCCAGAATTGTACTAGAGATTCCTTGTTCATCCAAGATGGAAGAAAATCTGAAAAACCAATTATATAAGTGTTTAAAACTGGTATCAAAAAATAAGCTATCATCCCTAAGCCGCTTAAAAAAACAAAATAGATAATAAAAGTTGCTGCCCAACGATTCTTTAGCCTTATTTCTAAAAACTCTATTGGTTTATCTAATAAAGAAGCTAGAATAAAACCAAGCAAAGCAATAAAAATAATTTGCCTAAAATACCAAATACCTATGAAAGCAATTAAAACAATGTAAAGCTTTAAAATGCTTTGCCAAGAAATATCTATATTTTGATTAATTTTAAACATGAAGTAATCTTTCGAATTTTCTTTTATTTTTATGAGGGCCTATTAAAACTAAATTTAAAAATTGAGGTTTTAATAAATCTTGAGCTACTTTTTGTAAATCATAAGGACTAACTTGTTTTATTTTTTTAATATATTGAGTAGGGGTTTCTATCTTTCGACGCAATAATTCCTGAAAAGCAATATTATCAGCTACATTATGAACATCTTCTAAAAATAATGACAATTTACCAATAATATAGTTTTGAGCTTTTTTGATGTCTTTTACACTAAAAGGCTTAATTTTAAACTTCTTCCATTCGTTCAAAATTGTCATAATTACCTCTTCCAAACGAGCATTATCTACTCCCGCTGCAACTGACCAAAAACCATGGTCCGAACTACAAGAGAGAAAACTATAAAGATAATAAGCTACACCTAGTCTCTCTCTAATTGTTTGAAAAAGGATTCCTGACATACCACCATCTAAAATTGCATTTAGTACTTTTAAAGCATATACTCTTTTATCAAATAAATCTATTCCTCTAACCCCCAAAACCAAATGTGTTTGATCTGTCTGTTTGTTTTTTAAAAATAATTGTGGCCTTGATTGCTTCTCTCTAATTTTTTCCTTACCTTTGCCTTGGCCCAATCTAATGTTTCCAAAATATTTTTGAATATCTTTAATAACCTCTTTTTCAGAAAAATTTCCGCTAATAGCAACTATCGTTGATTTAGCTCTATATTGAGACTCATAATACTTGAAGAAATCTTCTTTTTTAAAACGCTTAATATTTGCTTTAATACCCAAAATAGATCGACCAGCTGGTTGGTTGCCATATAGTAAACTATTCCAAAGATCCCAAATATATCTTTTTGGTTCGTCTTTACACATATTAATTTCTTCTATAATAACCCCTCTTTCTTTTTTAATTTCCTGTTCAGGAAATTGGGAATTCAAATAAATATCAGAAACTACATCTAACGCAATATTCTTTTTCTGTTTAGCTACTATTGCATAATAGCCTGTATATTCTTCAGTAGTAAAAGCATTATAGGAACCACCAATAGAATCTAGTTCTTGAACTATATCAAAATTAGAAGAACGTTTTTTGGTTCCCTTAAAACACATATGTTCTAAAAAATGAGAAATACCGTTATTTTCCTTTGTTTCAAAATCAGCTCCAGTATTAACTAAAACCATGGCTTGAAAAGAGAGTGATTCTTTCGAAGGAACTGTTATTACTCGTAATCCATTACCTAGTTTTGTTATCTTGAATTTATGCATAATAAATACCTAAAAGACAAAATTTATCTTCATTTTAATTTTTCCTTAATATATTCTATAATTTCATCTATTTTAAATCTTTCTTGTTTCATTGTATCTCTATCACGGATAGTTACTGTATTGTCTTCTAAAGTTTGATAATCAACAGTAATACACCAAGGAGTACCAATTTCATCTTGACGACGATATCTTTTTCCTATATTTCCAATATCGTCCCAGGCAACCATAAATTCTGATTTTAGAGAGTTAAAGATATTCTTAGCTTTATCAGTTAATTTAGGTTTATTAGCTACTAAAGGAAACACTGCTGCTTTATAAGGGGCAAGGGAGGGCTTTATTTTAAGAAAAATTCTTTTCTCATCCTTTATCATCTCTTCTCGATAACTTTCTACTAAAACAGCAAAAAAAGTTCTTTGAAGGCCACCAGAGCATTCAATAATATATGGAATAAATCTTTTTTTACTAGTTGGATCAAAATAATCGAGGGTTTTACCAGAAAATTTTCCTTGCTGTTTTAAATCATAATCAGAACGATTATGAACACCTTCTAGTTCTTCAAAATCATTAAAAAACTTGTATTCAATATCCCAAGCATCCTTAGCATAAAAGATTCTTTCTTCTGGAGAATGCTGTCTCCAATGAAGCCTTTCTTTACTTAACCCCATTTCTTTAATATACCAATTAAATCTAGTCTGCTTCCATTCTTCGTATAACTTATCGGATTCTTCGGGAGCACAAAAATATTCAATATCCATTTGCTCAAATTCTCGAACCTTAAATAAAAATTTTCCTAAAGTAATCTCATTGCGAAAAGCTTTTCCTATCTGAGCCATTCCAAAAGGGAATTTAGCTGTCATTGTATCTCTAAATGGAAGAAAATTTAAATAAATATTTTGGCATGATTCCCCTTTTAAATATACCTTTGATTTCTCTCCAGCTATTGAACCAACTTCTGTCGTCATTAAAAGATTAAATTCTTTTACTGTTGGAATTAAATTTGCTTTACAATCAGGACAAACTAAACTACCTTGTTTTATAACTTCCCATCGCCCTGTTTGATTGTCCTTTTTAAGCTGCCAACCTTCAAGCTTATCTGCTCGAAACCTTTTTTTACAAGCTGGGCACTGGATTAAAGGATCAGTAAAAGCAACCGTATGACCACTGGCTTCCCAAGCTTTAGGATGCATTAAAATAGATCCATCTATTAAATAAACATCATCTCTTTCCTGAACCATTTTTTTTATCCAAATATCACGAATATTCTTTGCTAAAAGAGATCCCAAAGGACCAAAGTCATAAACATTTGCAAAACCACCATAAATCTCAGAGGAGGGATAAACAAAACCTCGTCTTTTACATAAAGAAACGATTTTTTCCATTAAATCATTATTTTTAGTCATTGAATTTTAAATATTAAATTTACGGTCTTACTATTCCCTCATCAGGAAGAACAGTTTTATCAGACAGTTGAATAGATTTTACTGCTGGATAAGTTAAGTTAATATTTTTCCCAGTAAAAGCGTCTGTTGCTGTAAAAACTGTTTGTTCAATTAAATTGATTCCTTGGTTTATATGAGACTGAGATGGAGTAACTTTAATCTGGAAAATAAGTTCTTGGGCTTTAGTCAAAACACCAGAACCAGCCGAAACAGAATCAATCTTCCAGGAAAATTCCCGAGTTAAAGGATCATAAATTGGAAGAGCTTGCCCATAATTACCACTAATTTGACTTGTAAATTCTGCCCAAAGAGGTAAAGTTGTTTTAATTTTTATGTCTCTTAACGCATTAAAACTATTGACTATCGTCCAATGAATTGTAAAGTCAGTAGCATTATCAGCCCTAAGAGGCAAGCTTCCTGAATTTGCAATTTGCGAGCTAGCGTCTCGAAAATAGCTCCCAACAACTACCTTGCAATCAGAATTAAGTTTTATTGTGTTCAAAGATGCTGCCCGAGGCAATTCAGAGACCTCTAATTGTTCTGGCACATTTAAACTTTTAATAACTGTTTGAATTTCTAAAAGTACATTTTTTTGAACCGAACTTATCATTGGCCAATCTTTCTTTAATTTAACTGAAAATTCTAAAGATCCTCTTTCGCCTGGATTAAGAGCATAAAGAGGAGATACTTTAGCCCCTGACCAAGTTAAAGTGTTGGTTTTGGAAGAAAAAGTTGCATTTGGAGCTCTCAATGAGGATAAATCAAAAATATCTCCATTTAATACAGTCTCTACATCTAAATTCCTTAAAGCAGTTGAATAATTATTTTGATAATTAATAACAACATTTAAAGTTTCCCCTAAATCAGCATTATAATTAATCTCTCCATTAACTAAAGAAGAAATTGATAAAGGGTTTTTTATTAATGTGATATACCCCTCTGTCCTACTTAAAGGAAGAAAAGTTTCGTCTTTTATCATTCCTAAACTTAAAATTATTCTTTTTGTTTCTCCTGGCTGTCCAGTAAGAAAACCTTTTACTAAAATCTTTCCATGACTCGCAGGACTTAATTCTCCTAAAGACCACTTATTATACCCAGTAGTTTCCGAAGAAATCTCTGGATTAGATTCTTGAAAAATAAAACCTGCTGGCCACTCTGCTCTTATTTCAACATTATCAAAAGCATAAGAAGAAAGATTCTCCCAGTTAATTTCTATAGGAAATATCTGCTCTGAAAAAACTTGATTGAGAGTTACTGCTTCTAACCCAAAAGAAGAACCAGAAATCAATACTGACTTATTAACTTTTTTTTCAAAAACAGAACTAATGCCTCGAGGACGATATAGAAGACTTACTTCAATGTTTTTTAAAGTTTTTGATTCCCCAGTAATCAAAAGATCTACTTCTTTTCTCTCAGAAGACTGTGATGATATCTGTTGAAAATTATAAATAATAGTTGTCTCCTCTGGGTCCTCAACATTAATAACACCTTCTGGCAACTTAATTCTTACTTCTGCTTCTTGAATACTTACTCGAGAGCCATTTTCTATTACAAAATTAAACTCTTTTATTTCACCAGATTTTACTTCATCTGCTCCTGAAAAACTAAAAGTTACTCCTCCACTGTTAATAAAACTCCATGCAAAATAACCAAAAATTAAAACCAAAACCGTCATTAACGCTCCACCCCAAAAAGTTTTAAAGAATTTTTTTAGTTCCATAATTTTGTTTAAAAAATTTTAAAATCTTATAAATTTATTATATCTGATTTTATCACTAAAGTAAATTTACTAAGAAATTTTTCTATATATTTTTTTTCTTCTAAAACTTCTTTAAGGCAAGAAGGGTCTGAGAATTGTTTAAGCGAAAAATTAAATAATTTATTAAGAGCTCTCTTTTGATTATTACTGATTGGCCAATCGTCTTTATGAGAATGCTGCTGACAAACAACTCCTTTTTTTTCAAAACTAAAAAATTTATTATTGATTGTCCTCCCACATTCAGTACAACCTTCTAAAAAAGGAGAGAGCCCAAGAATTTCTAAAAACTGAGCATTAAAATAAAGCCATATAAAATCAACTACTTGAGGGGACTTATTTAAGTTCTCCTCTAGAAAATAAAAAGAATTAAATAATAATTTCCATATCTCTGGATCATCTTGTTTTTCCAAGCTAAGCTTATCTGCTAAATCTGCCATTAAAAAAGCAGCCGTTAGTGGTTTTTGCTTTTTCTTTATCTCTGGAAAAGAAAACTTTTCTAAAGCACTAATCAAACGTGGCTTATAAGACATCGCAAACTCAATTTGAACTAAGCTAGGTAATTCTAAATGACCAGATAATTTAGCCTTTATTTTCCTAGCCCCAGGAGTCAATATTGCTAATTTCCCAAATTTTTGAGTATAAAAAGTATAATTACGATCTTGCTCTTTAATTGGTTCTTGTTTTAAAACAAAAGCTAATGTAGAATAATGTTCCATAATATATAAATTTTTAGTCTTCTGTTCTAGTATACAGGATAGAGGGCTTTGCGTTCAAGACAAAATTTAGCTATAATTCTTTAAAGCCCCTGTAGTTTAACGGATAGAATGCAGGATTGCGGATCCTGTGATGGAAGTTCGATTCTTCCCAGGGGCACTAAAAAATCTGTTTTATATCAATTTTTATGTATAAATTGTCTGATTCTGTATCAAAACTGCGCGGCATTGGACCGCGTTATTTAAAATACTTGGAAAAATTAGGAATCAAAACTATTAAAGATTTGCTTTGGTATTTTCCTTTTCGTTATGAAGACTTCTCTCAAGTTAAAAAAATTAATGAACTTCAGCCCGAAGAAATAGCTTCAATTATAGGCATAATAAAAAAAATAAGCATCCGAAGAAGCTTCAGAAAAAAAATGTTTATAATCGAAGCTCTCGTCGAAGACCAAACTGGAGAAATTACAGCTATTTGGTTCAACCAGCTATATTTGAGCAAAAATATCCCAGTAGGAACTACTGTTTCTCTCTCTGGAAAAATAAAATCAAAAGGAAAAAAATTAATATTCTCTAGCCCTTCTTATGAAATTCTTTCTCACCAAAAAATAAAAGAAAACCTACCTCAAGAAACAGTCCATACTGGCCGATTAATTCCTATTTATTCAGAAACCCAAGGACTAACCTCTCGAGCCTTACGTTATTTTATTAAACCTCTTTTAAAATCAGTGCTTAATATAAAGGAAACTCTACCTGATTCTCTCCTCAAGAAGTATAAACTAATGAATTTATCTCGCTCATTGCACCAAATTCATTTTCCTTCTTCTCTGCTTTTAGCTAAAAAAGCAAAAGAAAGATTCATATTTGAATCACTTTTACTTTCTCAAATTTATCTTCTAAAAAATAAAAAAAGAAATTCTCTTTTAAAAGCTCCTATTATTAATATTGATATTCCTTTGCTTAAAGAATTTGTTAATTCCCTACCTTTTCCTTTAACTCAGTGCCAAAAACAAGCTATTTGGGAAATAGCAAAAAATTTCCGCCAAAGCCCCATGAACCGTCTTCTAGAAGGAGAAGTAGGGTCAGGTAAAACGATTGTCGCCATGAGCGCTGCTTTATTAACTGTAAAATCAAAATATCAAGTAGCCTTAATGGCCCCTACAGAAATTTTAGCTCAACAACATTATAATAAATTCAAAGAATTTCTTAGTCTTTTTAAAGTGAATATTGCTCTTTTGACTTCTTCAAAGACAAAAATTTATGATGATTCTTTAGAAGGAGATATTTCTAAGCAAGTCTTAAATAAAATAATCATGTCATCTAGTCCTAGTACTCCAATTATTACTATTGGCACACATGCTCTTATACAAAAAAATATTCGTTTTAATCGATTAGGCTTAATAATCGTAGATGAGCAACATCGTTTTGGAGTTGAGCAAAGAAAAAAACTTATTTCTAAAAACGCTAATAAAAATGAAATTCCTCATCTTTTATCTTTAACAGCCACACCCATTCCTCGCACTTTAGCTTTAACTTTTTATGGTGACATGGATCTTTCTGTTTTAGATAAACTTCCTACTGGAAGAAAAAAAATAATTACCAAAATTATTACCCCAAAAGATAGAGAAAAAGTTTATGCATTTATTCTTGAAGAAATCAAAAAAGGTCGTCAAGCTTTTATTGTTTGCCCTAGAATCGAAGAAACAGAAGACCCTAAAATAAAGGCAGAAAATCTTTTTGATCTGTCAAGAAAATTAAATTATGAAGAAAAAGCAGTAAAGAAAGAATATAAAAAATTAAATGAAGAGGTTTTTCCTAATCTAGAAATTGCAATGCTTCATGGAAAAATGAAGCCAAAAGAGAAAGAAATAATAATGAAAAAATTTCTTGAAAATAAAATAAAAATATTAGTTTCTACTTCTGTTATAGAAGTAGGAATTGATATTCCTAACGCTTCTTTAATGATTATTGAAGGTGCTGAACATTTTGGACTTGCTCAACTACATCAATTTAGAGGAAGAATAGGAAGATCCTACCATCAATCTTATTGTTTCCTTTTCACTGAATCAAAAAGTCAATTGGTCACTAAGCGCTTAAAAACCTTAGTAAAATGTGACGACGGATTTCGTTTAGCTGAAATGGATCTCTCTTTAAGAGGCCCGGGTGAATTTTTAGGAACAAAACAATCAGGCATCCCTGACTTAATTATGAGCTCTCTTCTTGATAAAAAATTCATTGAAAAAATTCATCAAGAAGCAATAGAGATTATTGAAGAAGATGCCTCATTAAAAAAATGGCCTTTATTATTAGCCACTTTTAAAGAATTTTCTGAAACCATTCATCGTTAATGATTTAACATTTTAATTCAATTTCTATTTCTTTTTTTTCTCCTTTGTGCCAATAAACAACTTTAATTATATCGCCAATTTTGTAGAGAGCTAAAGCTTGAGCCAAATTAAAGTTTTTTGTTATTTTTTCTTTATTTATTTCTAGAATAATGTCACCTTCTTTTAGTCCCACTTTCTCAGCTATCCCATCTGAAATAATCCCTCCGTGGCCAGGAATTGTTTCATGAACAATATAGGC
Organism: Minisyncoccota bacterium; assembly: GCA_028711005.1. Taxonomy (GTDB): domain Bacteria; phylum Patescibacteriota; class Minisyncoccia; order UBA6257; family UBA6257; genus JAQTTC01. The sequence continues at coordinate 15,239 of JAQTTC010000004.1, read as the reverse complement.
GCCATAATTAAAAGGAAGGCTTCGTAAATCCTGTATCTCTTGATCTATCAAAAAATACCTTACCCCTAAATTAGGCCGGCATACTTTACCGTATTTTTTTATATCTTCTAAAATATTTTTTGCTTGGTTTACAGGAATTGCAAAACCAATATTTTCGACACCTAAAATTACAGCAGTACAAATACCAATAGCTCTTCCCCTAAGATCTATCAAAGGACCACCAGAATTACCAGGATTAATAGCAGCATCTGTTTGAATTAAACCAAAAAACTCTCGAGTATCTTCCTCTATTTCTGTTTTAATATCTCGGGACAAACCTGAAATAATACCACGTGAAACAGTATTCTGAAATTCTCCTAAAGCATTACCAATTGCAATAACAGTTTGGCCTAATTGCAGCTTAGAAGAATCAGCTAATTTTAAATAAGGAAAATTAGAGTGATCTAAAGAATCAATTTTTAAAATAGCAATATCCGTTATTTTATCTCTTACTAATATCTTACAGTTATAAGTTTTATTTTGCCAAATCACAGTATAAGACGCTTCTTCATCTTCTACTATGTGACGGTTTGTTAAAACATAACCATCAGCTGAAACAAAAAAACCTGAGCAGCCTCCTATTCTAACCATTCCTTTACCATCATCGATTAAATCTTTGCTTAAATCTGGCCCCATCTCTTTTTTAAGCTTTGCTAATTCTTTTGATACTAAAACAGCTACCACTGAAGGAGTAGCTGACTTAACAACTTGAATAATTTTATTAGATTCTGAATAAAACATTAATTTTAGTGCGCGGGAGAGGAGTCGAACCTCCACGTCCTTGCGGACACATCCACCTCAAGGATGCGTGTATACCATTTCACCACCCGCGCCTAAAAGTTTACTTTGCCGATTTTTTAAGTTTGGCGCGAATTTGTTTCTGGGATTTATCCCTAAGAAAACCTAATTTTGCTCTCTTCACTCGAGCAGCATTTATTAATTCTACTTTTTTAATTTCTGGAGAAAAAACTGGAAGAACCCATTCAACTCCAATCCCATCAACTACTCTTCTAACGGTAATTGTTGCTCCTATCTCTCTTCCATGCTTTCGAGCAATAACTAACCCTTCTATCTTCTGGGTTTTTTCTTTATCACCTTCTTTTTTCCCAGCTTCTTTAGATTTAATAAAACTCGGTATTTTTTGAAAAATCCGCACAAACATCCCTGGTTTAATTGTTTCCATCTTTAATTCAGACATAATTATTTAATAATTAAATTGTTTCTTAGTCTAACATAAAAAGAGATTTTCAGTCAACTTTAAAAATATATTTTATTAAATACTTTAATTAATTTGAGGGGTTAAATTTCTCAAAACTTTTACAAGTTCTTGAGGTAAAGAAGATTTTATTTCAAGAAATTTTCCGGCTGGAGAGATAAAAGATATTTCTTGGGCATGAAGAAACTGACGAGACAAGCTTAAATATTCTTTTTTTCTAGATTTCCCATAGATTTTATCACCTGCCACAGGAAAACCAATACTTGCTAAATGAACCCTAATTTGATGAGTACGCCCAGTCTCAAGAAAAACCTCTAAAAGAGTAAAGCTTTTATACCTTTTGATCACACTATATTTTGTTATAGCGGTTTTTGCTTTATCTAGTTGAAAACGACTTGTAACTACTTTTCTTTTAGTTGGTGATTTTTTAGAACGTGCTAAAGGTAAATTTATTTCTCCTTTTTCATTTTTTAACTCACCTTTTACTAAGGCAATATATTTCTTCTTAATTTTTCTTGTTTTAAAAAGATTTTTAAAATAATTAAATGAAAAATTATTCTTAGCCACAATTAACACTCCTGATGTATCTTTATCCAGGCGATGAACTATTCCTGGGCGTAATTTATCCTCGCCTACTTGAGAAAGAAAAGGATATTTTCCAATAAGCCAACTAATAATTGAAGGGTTTTTAAAATTAGTTAAGGATGGATGAACAATTATTCCCGATGGTTTATCAAGGACTATAAAATTTTTATCTTCATATAAAATTTCTGGCTCAGGAAAAATTGATTGAGGCTCTAAAATAAATGAATCTTCATTTTCTTTTAAGCCAGAAATATCTAAACTAATTTCTTCACCTCCTTTTAATAAAATGCTTGGTTTTAATTTTTGTTTACCTTTAATCTTTACCTTTCCTTCTTTTATTAAAAAATTAATTTTTTCTCGAGAAATATCTTTAATCTTTCTACTCAAATATTTATCTAGACGTAAAGGCTTAAAAACTTGCTCAACATGAATATTTTCCATTGTAAAATAAAAACTTCCTTAAATTTGTATTAAGTATAGCAGTATAAATCATTTTATAAAAATCAACTAAGGTGGGCGGTAGAGGACTCGAACCCCTGACCTCATACACGTCAAGTACGCGCTCTAACCAACTGAGCTAACCGCCCTTAGTGGCACTATAAAACTTGAGCTTACAATCTTTAACTATACCAAAGTAAGATACCAATTACTATATAAAGTGCCCGATAGTGCGCACGGCAGGGATTGAACCTGCGAACCTTGGCCTTATAAGGACCCTGCTCTACCACTGAGCTACGTGCGCGTTCTATTAAATGTATCACTAATTACCTTTAAAGACATTAATATCTTTTCTGTAAGCCTTGCCCCTGAAACCCTTATATTGCAAGTACCATGACCAAATCCTCCTTTATGATTTACAGATTTCAATGTACTTTCTTTTATATAGGGTTTATAAAATTGTTTTGGAGAAATTTTTAAAATGTTTGACCAAAAATGTATCTCTTCATCAACATCCATATCTTTATATAAATGCAGTGCAACTTTAATTTTCCGTCTTGGAACTAATAAAGATTTCGTAAGCCAAAAAAGAAAAAATTGGATGATCGAGGGATCTGTATTGGAAATAGATAATTCTACCATCCTGCTCTTTGCTCCTTCTCCCCAATAAAGAAATAAACCCGCAAGATATAATTCACGTTTATTTAAGGGAGTAATAATTCTCTTTTGTTCTTGATAAAAATCCTCTAATCTTTTTTCCTTCTTTTTTCTTTTTGTTTCACGACATTTTTCGATTCTTTGCTCGCTCCAATCCCTTAATTGCCTTATCCTAGTCTCTGAAAGAGGGTAATCTTTAAGCCAAGTGCTCAAAGTACTTTTTTCTACTTTTAAAACTTTTTTGATTTGGCTATAGCTCATCCCTCGTTTTCTCAAAATTATCGCTTTTTGACGATCTCTAAAACGTGCCATAATTAAACCTTTAAATTATACCTACTAAATGATTATTTCCTAGTTCATTATAGCGTTAATGTTTTAAAAGAACAAATATATATTACTATTTTATAAGTTTTTCAAATTCGTCTTTTTCTAAAGTTTCTTTTTTAATCAATTCCTGTGTAATTTTTTCTAACTTGTTTTTATTTTTCTGTAATAATTTCTTTGTTCGATTGTAACATTTTCTAATAATACTAGCTACTTCATTGTCTATTTTTGCTGCTGTTTCTTCAGAATAATCTCTCTCTGTAGAAATTTCGCGACCTAAGAAAATCATCTCTTCTGACTTACCAAAAGAAATTGGTCCAATTTTTTTACTCATTCCATATTTAGTTACCAATCCTCTAGCTATATTAGTTGCTTCTTTTAAATCATTAGCCGCACCTGTAGAAATATCTTTAAACTTAATTTCCTCTGCTACATATCCTCCTAAAATAGCACATAAATCATCCAAAAACTCTGAATGTGTTTTCATATATTTTTCCTCAACAGGCATTCTCATCGTATAACCAGCCGCTCTTCCACGTGTAATAATGGAAATTTTTCTAACTAAGGCAGTCCCTGGAAGCAAGGCAGTTATTAAAGCATGCCCAGCCTCATGATAAGCAGTAATCTCTTTCTCTGCTTTAGTCAAGATCCTACTTTTTCTCTCTGGTCCTAGAATAACCTTTTCTATAGAATCTATCAATTCTTGCTGACTAATAGTTTTTTTATCTCTTCGTGCCGCTAAAATAGCAGATTCATTAATTAAATTAGCTAAATCAGCACCAGAAAAGCCTGGAGTTCTTTCTGCTATTTCTCTTAAATTAGTTAGAGGAGCTAAAGTTTTGTCTTGTATATGAATTCTTAATATAGCCTCTCTTTCATCAATATTAGGAAGATCTAAAACTACTCGTCTATCAAAACGACCTGGGCGTAATAACGCTGGATCTAAAACATCAGGTCTATTTGTTGCTGCAACCACAATAGTTTTTGTGTCTCTATCAAATCCATCCATTTCTACTAAAATCTGATTTAGAGTTTGCTCTCTTTCATCATGACCACCTCCTACTCCTGCACCCCTAACTCTACCAATTGCATCAATTTCATCTATAAACAAGATAGAAGGAGCTGATTTTTTAGCTGTAGCAAAAGTGTCTCTTACTCTACTTGCCCCTACACCAACAAACATCTCTACAAACTCTGACCCAGAGATATGGAAAAAAGGTACTTTAGCCTCTCCAGCCACGGCTCTTGCTAATAAAGTTTTACCTGAACCTGGAGGACCCATTAACAAGACTCCTCTTGGAATTTTTGCTCCTAAATCATGGAACTTTTTAGGGGTTTTTAAAAATTCTACAATTTCTTTTAATTCTTCTTTTGCTTCTTTTAACCCTGCGACATTTTTAAAAGTAATTCTATCTTTTGTTGGTGAGAATAATTTAATATTAGAGCGAGAAAAAGAGAATATTTGCATTGCACCTTGATTTGCCCGACGAAAAGAATAAAGCAAAATAAAACCTATTAATAAAACGGGAAGCAAAATTGGCAAAATTACAGAAAGAAAAATTGTTGTTCCACTCTCTCCTTTTACTTCTATATTAAGAGCGGATATTTCTTCAGGAGAAAAATTAAAGTTATAAAGAGTTTCTGAAAAAGAAACATTCGGCTCTCTTTCTGCTACTAAAATGCTTTCCTCAGAAAGGAAAATTTCAAAACTATTAGGATGAAGAACAATTTTTTGAAAGTCTTGTTCTTTTAAAACCTGTAATGCTTCTGATAGACTTACTTCTTTTTTATCAATCAAAGAATTGTCTAGTGCAGAAAAAACTAGAGAAAGGCTTAAAAAAATAATCAAAACAACTAAAAAAGATTTAGCTAATTTATTCATAGCAACAACATATTATCTTAAATTAAGTTAAAAAGCAATTGTATATTTAAGGATTAATCGGTTCAGTAGCACCACGTAAATGAGAAATTCCACTATTAACAGCCTCTAAAGAAGAACTCATTATAAGATATTGATCAGAAAAAGCATAGCTAATGGCTGCTTCTTCTCCAGCATAATTAAAGTAACGGATTTCAACATCAGCATTATTAGTTTCTTGAAATTCTTCTGATGACTTAGAAGGAACATCGACTAAAAAGAGCTCTTGCAAGTCAGTTAAAATTCCTAAGTTTTTCTCCCAAGACAAGAAAATTGATTTTACTTCTTCTTTGCTTTCTTCTCCAATATCAATTACTAAACCAAGAGAAGGATTAACTTCTCCATAATAGGCATAGACTAAGTATTCACGAGCGAGAAGATAAGGATGAAGCCTTACAGGAAGCGAAGGAATAAGGGAAAGAACTACTTCATCATTTGTTAAAGGATCATTATGAATTTTAGGTATAAGAACCTTAAAAGTATTTGGAGAAGCTAATTCAGAAAGTGCAGCCGATTTAATAGATTCAACAATCTGATCTCCACTTACCTCTACATTAAAAATTGATTTTTGAAACGGACCGCTAATTTGAGGATAAGGCGAAGAAGCCAAAGTAGTTGTTGTTTGAGCTAACATTGTTGTCGTGGTAGTGGTAACCACAAATGGTTCTTCTCTATTAAACAGAAGAGGTATCAAATAAAAATAAGCCAATAAACCGCCTCCAATAACTAGAATACCAATAATTAAAATTGGAATAAGGTTATTTTTTTTGTCAGAAGGGACAGATGCTGCCGAAAATCCTTCTATATCACTTCCTGTTGATTCAGAAGAAATCGAAGGTTCAGAAAAATTAGGTTCTATCCCTGGAATAGTTCCTCCCTCAGATTTGATTCTTTCTAAATCTGACTCCGATGTTCTAATAAAAACATTGGAAGGTGGAGGAGAAAATTTCTGTTCTGTTTCTTGTGATATAGACGCTTGTTTTGAATCTTGCTGGTCAAAGGAGTGTGCTATATTTTGCTCAGGAGACTGTTGAAAAGATTCTTCAGTAGCCTGCCCAAAAGGTTGCTCTTGCTCAGTAACTTGTCCAAAAGGTTGATCAGCTAGTGACCCCGATACTGATTCAGGAGATTGTTTTGTTTCTGGCATTGGTTGAAAGCCTTGCTGTGGAGAGGATTGTTGAGTAGCAGGTTCATAAATCTGCTGGCCAGAAAAAGGTTTACTTTGTTGATTGTTTGAACTAAAAGCTGGTTCTGGGTTTTGTAAATTAGCTGGTTCTGAATTTAGTCCTGGTGTCGATATAGGATTTTGACTAGGATCAATTTGAGGATTTTGTTTTGAATCCTCTTTTAAATTATGATTAGAAAAATCTGAATTGAGATTAAAATTTTCTGGCATATTTTTAAATTAAAGTTAAAAAATTTTAGAGTCTTTAGTACTTTACTATATTAATTATAATATTATAAAAATTAAAGTCAACCCCAAATTAAAAAGAGAGTATTACTCTCTTTTTAATAAACTCGATTTACCTCAAAATTTTATTTTTTATTTCTTTTATTTTTTTCATCATCTTTTGGATGACTAACATCTTTTAATGAAAGAGATATTTTCCCATTAGCCTCTACTTTTTTTATTTTTAATTTTAGTTTTTCGTCTTGATGAATAATATCTTCTACTTTCGCTACGTGCCATGGAGCTAACTCAGAAATATGAAGAAGCCCTTCTTTTGTGCCTCCTAGATCTATGATTGCCCCAAAATCTCTAATTTGAGATACTTTTCCGTCCACTAGTTCACCTGGAACAAATTCTTTGGTTATATTTTTTATCTCTTGAATAGCTGACTGAGCTTTATTTTCATCAGGAGCAGTTATAAAAACTGTACCATCTTCTTCAATGTCTATCGCTACTTCATTATCTTCAATAATTTTATTAATAACTTTACCCCCAGGTCCGATAAGACTGCCTATTTGTTCTTTTTTAATTTTTAAAGTGAATATTCTCGGTGCAAAAGGAGAAAGATTCTTTCTAGGCTCAGAAATAACTTGATTCATCTTATCTAGAATAAAGAACCTAGCTTCTTTTGATCTGTCTAATATGTCAGATACTATTTGCATATTTACTCCTTTTATTTTTACATCCATTTGTAAGGCAGTAATCCCGTTTTTAGTTCCAGCAGCCTTAAAGTCCATATCACCATAGTGATCTTCTGGTCCTTGAATATCAGTTAAAATTTTATACTTTCCTTTACCATCAGTCATTAAACCCATAGCAATTCCTGATACATGAGATTTGATAGGAACTCCACTGGCCATTAAAGCTAAAGAAGAAGCACAGGTCGCTGCCATTGAAGTCGATCCATTAGAAGATAAAATCTCAGAAACAATTCTAATTGTATAAGGAAATTCTTCTTGTAAAGGAATAACAGGAAGAAGAGCTTTTTCTCCTAAGGCCCCATGACCAATTTCTCTTCTTCCAGGACCGCGTAAAGGACCAACTTCCCCGGAAGAATAAGATGGAAAATTATAATGATGTAAAAATCTTTTTTCACCTGTTACTTCCATTCCTTGCAAAAGCAAAACATCACTTGGCGACCCTAAAGTAACCACAGATAAAGCATGGGTTTTCCCTCTCATGAAAAGAGCTGAACCATGAGGTCGAGGCAATATATCAACTTCCATTTCTAAATTCCTAATTTCATCTAGTTTTCTTAAATCTGGCCTTTTATCTTTTTCTAAAACATTTTTATGAACAACTTTGTCAATTTGATCATGAAAAATAGAACCAACATCTTTCAAAGATTCTTCTGGGTAATCTTTAGATTCCAAATATTTAATTAATTCTTCTTTTAAAATTGATAATTTATCATCTCTTTCTGTCTTGTCTTGAACATAAAGAGCTGTTTCTAATTTATCTTTTAAGAAAGTTTCTATTTCTTTTTCTACATCTTTATTCCATTCTTGAAAAGCAATCTCTTCTTTTGGCTTTCCTATTTCATTAATAATCTCTATTAATTGTTTATTTAAATTTGATATTTCCTTTTGACCTAATTCAATTGCTTCTTTAAAAACTTCCTCAGAAACCTCATTAGCTCCTGCCTCCAACATATTTATTAAATCATTCGGTCCAGAAACAACTACATTTAATGATGCTTTTTCTTTTTCTTGATAATTGGGATTAACTAAAAACCCTTTTTCTTCTGACCAGCTAATTCTTGCTGCTGCTACCGGGCCTTGCCAAGGAATATTAGAAACCCCCAGGGCCAACGAAGCTGCTATAATACTTAAAATATCTGGGTCATTCTCCTCATCAATAGACAAGCAAGTAATCACAACTTGTATTTCCCTTCTTAATTTATCAGAAAAAAGAGGTCTTATTGTTCTATCTATAAGCCTATCATTTAAAATAGCCGTTTCTGATGGACGAGATTCTCTTCTCATAAAACGACTGCCATAAATTTTACCTGCAGCATAGTATTTTTCTTCATAGTCTACTAGTAAAGGGAAAAACCCTAAATCTGCTCTATCTTCTTTACCCATAACAGCTGAAGCTAATACTATAGTATCTCCCATTCTAACCATTACTGAGCCGTTAGTTTGCTCAGCAAGATTAGAAAATTCTACTGTTATAGATTTGTCACCTGCTTTTAATTGATATTGTTTTTTTTGCATTTTTATAAATTCAATTTATCTTTGTCAAAAAGTTTATTTTTTAAGTTTAGTCTTAATAATTTTTGGTATCTTTTTATAAAAACCTTCCTTTGAAGGAGATAAAAGAAAGTAATCTGATTTTGAATCTATATCTAAAAACTCATCAACTTCTTCTTTCAAATAAAACGAGGTAGTTCTTCCAAAAGCGATTACCTCAACATGTTTTCCTAACGCCTTTAAATATTCAACTAGAGGAACAAAATCACCATCTCCACTTATTAAGACAATAGCATCTAAGCCAGAAGACAATCTGACTGCATCAATAGCTAAACCTACATCCCAGTCTCCTTTTTTTGTTCCATCAGGGTAAACTTGTAAATCTTTAACCCTTACTTCTATGCCAGCTTTTTCTAATGCATCAAAAAAAGAAGCCTCCCCAGGCTCATCAGCTTTTGCTACATAAGCAATCGCTCTAATTAATTGACGCCCAGTAACAGCTTCTAAAAGAAGATTTTTAAAATTTACTCGAGCACCATAAAGATTTTTTGCAGAATGATAAAGATTTTGCACATCTATGAAAACCGCTATTCTTTGATTTTTATTTCTAATAACCATAAACAATGATCTTTCTTATAAAATTACAGCAACCATTTATTTAAAACTTGTTTATTATAAACCAAGCTTTTCTACGACTTTATTATAACGACGAACTGATTCTTTCTTTAAATAAGACAAGAGCCTTCTTCTTTCTGAAACCATACTCAAAAGACCTCTCCTAGAATGATAATCTTTTTGATGTTCTTTTAAATGTTTGCTTAATAATTTTATTCTTTTTGTCAGCAAAGCAATTTGAACTTCAGGAGACCCTGTGTCCTTCTTATGAGTAGCAAATTCTTTAATAACTTTTTCTTTTTGTTTTGTATTCAGCATATTTCAATATTTTTATATTATCATAATCTTCTTATTAAATCAATATCAAAAAAATAAAAACCCAAAACTGAGTTTTAAAATTAGTGAGTTGCCCAAGTTAAACACCAGGTATTTAAGGACTTTTAGACTATTTTGTTAGTCTCCTACTCAAGGTATGTAAAATAAAGCATTATTTAAATATCAATATTAAATCAAATAATCTTATCAAATTAAATATTTTATTAAATAATCATTAATTTTATCCATAACTTACTTTTAGTTAATCGAGCTATGCAGATAAAAAATTCTTGGCGGAGGGTGTGGGATTCGAACCCACGGGCCGCTTTTAGACAGCCACGGTTTAGCAAACCGCTACTTTGGACCACTCAGTCAACCCTCCATGAATGATAGTTTTATTAAGTTTATCTTAAAGAGAAAAAAAATGCAACCTATCCTCTGCTATTGACAAATTATTATAATATGATAAAATAACATAGTAATATCTCCCAAAAGGGAGTTTTTTAATGCAAAGAATAAATAATAAATCTCAAAATAATTAATTAAAACATGAATATTAACAGTGAAACGCATAAGATAGGTTTTATTACTATTGCCCTGTTTTTTGCTTTTTTCAGTTTTTTACCTGGTGTTTTAGTAGAAGGGTCTCCTTCTGTTATCATTAATGACTCTTTTAATGATGATTCTGAACAAGAAAGCTTAAATGAAGAAAAAGAGTCATATTATGCCTCAAATAATACTTTTTTAACTCCTATAAACAGGCCTTTCTTAATTCAGGTAAGAAAAATTTCTGTCACGGCTTATTCTTCAACTCCTGACCAGACTGAAGGTGATCCATTTATTACTGCTTCTGGTGCTCGAGTCTATGATGGAGTTCTTGCTGCTAATTTTTTACCTTTTGGTACTAAGGTAAGACTCCCTGAGCTCTTTGAAGATAAAATTTTTATTGTTGAAGATAGAATGAATTCAAGGTTTAAAGATACAAGAATAGATATTTGGTTTCCTGACCGACAATCTGCAAAAGAATTTGGAATTCAAGAAACAATTATGGAAATACTAGACTATTAATTAAAAAATAATGTAATTAAAACATCCTGTTAAAACAGGATGTTTTTTAGTGCCCAGGGTGGGACTCGAACCCACAAGCTTCGAAAAGCCAAGGATTTTAAGTCCTTTGCGTATACCAATTCCGCCACCTGGGCCTGGAGGCCATGGTGGGACTTGCACCCACGAATAACGGTTTTGCAGACCGCTGTGTTAGCTACTTCACCACATGGCCTTAGCTCCTTAAGTATTCTTTACCTTTTTTCTTATTACAAATTACAAATAATATTCTTTCAAAAATTCAATTCTCTTTACAAGCAAAATTCTTAGGAACTTTTAGTAAAAAATTAAGTATTTTGATGCTACATAGCATACAATAACTTAATTAAAAATCTCTTAGCTATTATATATATGTTTTTGATTTAATTCAACCTTTTTACTTAATTCGGAATAAATTATTATCAAATTTTTCGAAAGAATATAAGTTGGTCACCTTTCTGTAATTCTTTAGACCTTGAAACCAATAAGCCACATTCTTCTCCTGCCTTTACTTCTGGCACCTCTATCTTATTTCTTTGTAAATTTATAATTTTCCCTTGACTAAGAATTTCTTCTTCACGAACTAACTTAAAGTTATTCTTGTTTTGAACTTTACCTTCAATAACTTTTCCTCCTATTAACTGACTACCTTTAACTGGATTAAAAATAGCTAAAACTTCTAATTTTCCGATTATTTCTTCTGTTGGTTTTTCAATAAATTTCTTTTTTACAATCTCTTCAATTTTATCAGTAATTTCATAAATAATATCTCCTTCAATTAAAACTAAATCTTTATTAGCTAAGATTAGATTATTGATTTCCGGCTTTTTTTTAACTCGAAAACCAATAATTAAAACCTGTCCTGAAGGAATTATTTTAACATCACTTTCAGAAATATCTCCTGTCTCATTTTTAAAAAGCAAAAAAAGCCATTTTTTTTCTTTACCTAATTTATTAATAACTTCTTCCAAAGCTTCTCCAGAACCAAAGGCATCAGTTTTAATAACAAGTGGAATCTTGATTTCTGAATCTTTTTGACCCAATTCTTTACTAACACTTATTGTTCTTTGAGATGGTTCCACTATTTGAATACCTTTTTTTCCTGTAAAAAATTGCTCCCCAACTGGTGCCAATCCTTCAAAGCCAACAACTCTAACAGGAGAAGAGAAAGTAGCTTCTTTTATAGGTTCACCTTGAAAATTCTCTAATATTTTTATTTTTCCTGACACCTCTCCTGCTACTATTTCATCTTTTACCCTTAAAACCCCATCAGTAATAATTAAACTAGCTGTATTACCTCGAAAACGATCTATGTGTGATTCTATTACCACTCCTGATGCTGGATTACTGGGGTCAGCTTTAAGTTCTTGCATCTCTGATAAAAGAATTATCAATTCCAGAAGATCGTCAATCCCTTGACCATCTTTTGAAGAAACCCCAACAAAAGGAACATCTCCGCCCCTTCCTTCTAAGAGAATACCTCCTTCGGCTAATTCATTTTTTATTTTTTCTAAATTATTTACTGATTTATCAATTTTAGTAATTGCTACAATAAATGGAATATTTTCTTTTTGAATAATTTTAAAAGATTCTTTTGTCTGAGGTTTTACTCCTTCGTCAACAGCAACTACTAGAACGGCAATATCAGCAACTTTTGCTCCTCGTGAACGAATCTTAGAAAAAGCCTCATGCCCTGGCGTATCAATAAAAGTAATTTTATTTTTATTTATCTCTATTTCATAAGCTCCGACATGTTGGGTAATTCCTCCTGATTCTTTGTCAGCTATTTTTGTTTTTTTAATATAATCTAAAAGGCTTGTTTTTCCGTGATCAACATGACCTAAAATAACAACAACAGGAGGACGAGGAACTAAACTTAATTGTTTGTCTTTTTTTTTCATATTTAAATAAGAAATAAGCGGAGGGGACAGGACTCGAACCTGCAAGCCCTTTCGGGCACCAGTTTTCAAGACTGGCGCATTACCATTCTGCCACCCCTCCAAATCCTCGTGCCCCCACCAGGATTCGAACCTGGATTAATGGCTTAAGAGGCCACTACTCTGCCGTTGAGTTATGGGGGCAATGTGCCCTCGGCAGGACTCGAACCTGCAACCTTGTGGTTCGAAGCCACACACTCTATCCAGTTGAGCTACGAGGGCAGGATTGAAAAAAAGAGTCTTTTGCTCTATGATTAAAAGAAGACCATTTATAGTTTTTTAATTATAATGAAAAAAATGCAATTATGCAAATACCTTCCGAAATTTTAAGTATTTTACAAAAGCTTTCTCAAGCCAATTTTGAAGCCTATATTGTTGGTGGCTGTGTTCGTGATTTACTTCTTGAGAATTTACCAAATAAGCAACCAAAAGACTGGGATATTACTACTAATGCATTGCCTGAACAAATACAAGAACTTTTTCCTGACAATGTTTATGAAAATAATTTTGGTACTATCGCTGTAAAAACTGACTCAAAAAATCCAAGTTTAAAAATTGTTGAAATAACAACCTTTCGTAAAGAAGGAAAATATAGTGACAAACGTCACCCAGATGAAATAAAATTTGCTGAAACAGTAAAAGAAGATTTGTGTCGTCGCGATTTTACAATAAATGCAATAGCTATAAAACTAAAAGGCCAAAAAACAGAAAATAAAGATATAAAATACGAAATTCTTGACCTTTTTGATGGGAAAAAAGATCTAAAAAATAAAATTATTCGTACTGTTGGTGATCCTAATAAACGATTCCAAGAAGATGGTTTAAGACTAATGAGAGCTATTAGATTGACTTGTGAATTAGGTAAAAACTGGGAAATTGAAAAAAACACATTTAAAGCAATAAAAGAAAATGCTCAACTTTTATCTTTTATTTCTAAAGAGAGAATTCGTGATGAATTTATTAAAATTATAGATTCCCCACAAGCATCCAAGGGGATTCTTCTTTTACAAGAGACCAATTTACTAAAAGAAATTAGCCCTGAGCTAGAACAAACAATTGGAGTAACTCAAAATAAGCATCACATTTATACTGTCTGGGAACATCTTTGGCGCTCTTTAGATTATGCTTCAAAGAAAAATTTTAGTTTAGAGGTAAAACTAGCCAGTTTATTCCATGACATTGGCAAACCATTAGTGAAAGAAGGAGAAGGAAAGGATTCCACTTTTTACGGTCATGAATGGCAAGGAGCTAAAATTGCAACAAAAATTTTTAATCGTTTAAAATTCCCAAAAAATTTATCTGAAAAAATTATAAAATTAATTCGTTGTCACCAATTTGTTTATGACCCAGAAATTACTACCGATGCTGCTATTCGTAGATTATTAGTTAAAGTTGGTAAAGAAAATATTCAAGAATTAGCTCAAGTAAGAGAGGCTGATCGAATTGGTTCCGGTTGCCCTAAAGCTCTTCCTTTCCGTTTGCGTCATTTTCTTTTCAGAGTAGAAAAAGTTCTACAGGAATTAGAAGGAAAACAACCTTCTTTAAAGATATTAAAAATTAACGGCAATGATATTATTAAAAAACTTCAACTTAAGCCAGGTCCTAAGATTGGAGCTATTTTAAGTATTTTACTTGAAGAAGTGCTAGATGATCCTAAAAAAAATAATACAAAAATACTAGAAAGCAGAGCAAAAGGATTAATCAAATTATCTGGTAAAGAATTAAAACAAAAACAAACGAGAGCTAAAAGCAAATATAAAAATATTTTAGAAGAAGAAGAAACAAAAATTAAAAAAAAATATTATGTCAATTAGCGGGGTGTAGTGCAGTGGCCTAACACGCAGCGTTCGGGACGCTGAGACCGTGGGTTCAAATCCCGCCACCCCGACATTTAAATTAATTTCATGAATACATCCCAAGCTATTATTTTAAGCGTTGTCCAAGGTATAACAGAATTCTTACCAATTTCCAGTTCTGGTCATTTAGCTGTTCTTCAAATTTTTTGGCAAATCCCTGACCCTTCTGTTGTATTTAGTGCTCTTCTCCATTTTGGTACCTTAGGAGCAATCTTAATAGTTTTTTATCAAGAAATTATAAAAATATTGCAAAAAAGAAACTGGAAATTAATTAAACTTATTGTTATTGGGACTATTCCTGCTGCAATTTTTGGTTTTTTCTTTCAATCAATAATAGAAGCTCAATTTTCTTCACTAAAATTCATTGGTTTTTCTTTTTTAATCACCGCTTTATTTCTTATTTTAACAAAGTTTTTAAAGATTATTCCTAAATATCTTAATATAGAAGACCTTACTTATTTTGATGCCTTAATTATTGGTATAGCTCAAACAGTTGCTCTTTTCCCTGGAATCTCTCGTTCTGGACTTACTATTTCAACCGGCTTATTAAGAAAATTAAAACCAGAAATCGCTTATAAATTTTCTTTCTTGTTAGCTGTTCCTGTTATTTTAGG